>DATIEQ010000054.1:0-7751 GCA_035455665.1 Gammaproteobacteria bacterium
TGCATTCCGGGCACATCGGCCGGGGCGCGCAGCGCTGGCTCAGCCTCGGCGTGGTGCGCTTCCAGCCCTCGGAGGTGATGAAGATCGCGGTGCCCATGATGGTGGGCTGGTACCTGCACGACAAACCGCTCCCCCCAAGCTGGCGCCAGCTGCCGGCGCTGCTCGCCATCGTGCTCGTGCCGGTGCTGCTCGTGAGCGTGCAACCGGACCTCGGCACCGCCCTGCTCATCATGAGCGCCGGCGCCTTCGGCATCTTCCTGTCAGGTCTCCGCTGGCGCGTGATCCTGCTCATCTTCCTGCTGATCGGCATCGCCACACCCATCGGCTGGCACTTCATGCACACCTATCAGCAGAACCGCGTGCTCACCTTCCTCAACCCGCAGCGCGACCCGCTGGGCGCGGGCTACCACATCATCCAGTCGGAGATCGCCATCGGCTCGGGCGGCGTGTTCGGCAAGGGCTGGCTGCAAGGCACCCAGTCGCAGCTCGACTTCCTGCCGGAGAGCTCCACCGACTTCATCTTCGCGGTACTGGGCGAAGAGTTCGGCTTCATCGGCACGCTGCTCTTGATCGGCCTGTATGGGTTCATCCTGGCGCGGTCGCTGTTCATCGCCATGCGCGCCCAGGACACCTTCTCGCGTCTCACCGCGGGAAGTCTGAGCATGGCGTTCTTCACCTATGTATTCATCAACAGCGGCATGGTCTCGGGACTCGTGCCCGTGGTGGGCGTACCGCTGCCGCTCATCAGCTATGGCGGCACCTCCATGGTGACCCTCATGGCGGGATTCGGTATCCTCATGAGCATCAACTCTCACCGCAAACTCGTGGCCTCGTGAAAGAGCGTCTCTCGCCCTACAGCCTCATCCCGCTGCTCCTGCTCGCCGCCTGCGCCCATCATCCGGTCACCCCCGCGAGACCCGCACCCAGCGGCTATCTGGCGCGCGAGGACGTGCAGAAGTTCATCGCCCATCTCGCCGCAGATGACGGTCTCGACAAGCCCTGGCTGCAGAACGCCTTCGCCCACGCCGAGAAGCGGCAGTCCATCCTGGACGCCATCGCCAGGCCTTACGAGGCAAAACCCTGGTACCAGTACCGGCCCGTGTTCGTGAACGACGCGCGCATCGCCGGCGGGATCGACTTCTGGAACCAGCAAGGCGCCCTGCTCGGCAAGGCACATGACCTCTACGGCGTGCCCGAGCAGATCATCGTCGCGATCATCGGGGTCGAGACCTTCTACGGGCGCCAGCACGGCGGCTACCCGGTCATCGACGCCCTCACGACCCTCGCCTTCGATTACCCGCCGCGGGCCACGTTCTTCCAAGGCGAACTGGAACAGTACTTCATCATGTGCCATGAGCAGAGTCAGGACCCGCTCACACTGACGGGCTCCTACGCCGGCGCCATGGGCGCGCCGCAGTTCATGCCCGACAGCTACCGCCAGTACGCAGTGGATTTCGACAGCGACGGCCGGCGCGACGTCTGGGATGATTGGGCCGACATCATCGGCAGCGTGGCGAACTACTTCGAGAAGCACGGCTGGAAGAGCGGCGAGCTCATCGTAGTGCCGGCGGCTCTGGCGAAGGACGCCCAGACACCCACGCCGCTCACGCCCACCACCGTCGGCGACCTGCGCAAGGCGGGGGTGCTGCTGAGCAAGGGTGTCGGCGACGACGCGGAAGCGGTGCTGGTGGCGCTCGAGGAAGAAGACCACAGCACCCGTTATTGGGTGGGACTGCACAACTTCCGGGTCCTCACCCAGTACAACCGCAGTCCCCTGTATGCCATGGCGGTCATCGAACTCGCCGACGGCGTGGCGGAACGCCGCGCCGTGGAGAACCACTATGAGCTTCCTTAGGCTTCCCGGCGTCCTCGCCTCCGCGCTGCTGCTCGCAGCCTGCGCCGAGTTCCCAGCCGGGACCGTCCCCACGCGCGGCGGCGACCACGGGCCCGCCGCACCGGTGGATGTGTCGCAGGTGCCGGACGCCGTCCCCAGGGACGTGGCACCGAGCCGATATGGCAACCTCTCTCCTTACACCGTGCTCGGCAAGACCTACACACTGCTGCCCGCCTGCCAGGGCTATCACGAACGCGGCATCGCCTCCTGGTACGGTACCCAGTTCCATGGCGGACGAACCTCCGACGGCGAGACCTACGACATGTACGCCATGACCGCCGCCAACAAGGTCCTTCCCATCCCCTGCTACGTGCGGGTCACCAACCTGCAGAACGGCAAGAGCGTCATCGTGAAGGTGAACGACCGGGGACCCTTCGTGGACAACCGGCTCATCGACCTCTCCTATGCCGCCGCGTCCAGGATCCAGATGCTCGGCACCGGCACCGCCCTGGTGGATATCGAAGCCGTGGGTCCGGGTGCGACCGAACCTCCCGCGACGGTCGGTGCCCCCGGGGGAGAGACGCATCCGCTGCCGACCACCGCCACGTTCGCTGCCGCAGCGATCGGGACGGGCGCCGTCACGTCTCCGGTCGTGAACGCGAGCCCGCAGATCTTCGTTCAAGTAGGCGCCTTCGCCGACCGCAACAACGCGGACGCATTGGACCGCAAGCTCTCCGCCGCTGGCATCGGCCCGGTCCTCGTCCTCAGCGTCGCCGACGGCGCCCGCATACTTTATAAAGTACGGGTAGGCCCGGAGCCCGACGTGAACGCGGTGGACGCGCTCACCGCGCGGCTGGACGCTCTCGGCCTCACGGACCTGCAAGTGGTCATTCCATAACACCGGCCTGACGCCTGGGCGCGCAAACGGGTAAAATCCGCCGTCCCTCCCGCCGCCGAGGTGTCCGTTGAGACCGCCGTTCGCCCCCGCCCTGTTGTTGCTTGCCGCCGCCGGTGCGCAGGCCATGCCCATCCCCGCGCCGCCGCAGTTCGCTGCCAAGAGTTACGTGCTCATGGACGCGAACAGCGGCCAGGTCATCGCCGCCAGCGCCCCCGACCTGCATCGCGCCCCGGCGAGCCTCACCAAGCTCATGACGAGTTATGTGGTGTTCCATGCCCTGAAGGAAGGCGTGATCCACCTCGACGACACCGCGCTCATCAGCGAGCGCGCCTGGCGCATGGGCGGCTCGCGCATGTTCGCCAACCTCGGCAGTCACGTAAGCATCGACGACCTGCTGCAGGGCATGATCGTGCAATCGGGTAATGACGCCACGGTCGCCCTCGCGGAACGTGTCGGCGGCTCCGAGGACGCCTTCGTATCCCTCATGAACCAGTACGCCGGGACGCTCGGCCTGCAGAACAGCCATTTCCTCGATGCGTCGGGCGATACCGACGATCGCAGCCACTATTCCACCGCTCGCGACCTGGCGCTGCTGTCCCGGGCGATCGTGGCGGAATTCCCCGAGTACCTGCATTACTTCTCGGAGAAGGATTTTTTCTGGAATAAGATCCATCAGAAGAACCGCAACGACCTCTTGTTCACGGACCCGAGCGTGGACGGCTTGAAGACCGGGCACACGGACAGCGCGGGCTACTGCCTGGTGGCTACCGCGAAACGCCAGGACATGCGCCTCATCGCCGTGGTGCTGGGCGCGAAGACTGAGAAGGCGCGCGCCCAGTATGCGGGAGCGCTGCTGGACTACGGCACGAACTTCTTCGAGAGCCGCAAACTGTATGCCGCTGGCGCCCTGGTGGCCGGCGTCACGGTATGGAAAGGGGCCGAGAGCAGCGTGCCCGTGGGATCCCTCGGCGACCTCTACGTCACCCTGCCGAAGGGCAGCGGCGGCGACCTGCACGCGACGGTCACCGCGTCCTCCGGACTCATCGCGCCAGTCGCTGCTCACCAGCAAGTGGGCACCCTCGACGTGGCCGTGGGTGATCGCGTATTGGCGCGCGTGCCGCTCTATACCCTCCAAGCCGTGCCCCAGGGCAACCTCTTCCGCCGGCTCTTCGACACCGTGCGTCTTTGGTTCAAGAAGTAAGCTGGCGTGGCCGAGCCTCTGCCCATCGCGCACCTGAACGGCCGCTTCCTGCCGCTCGTGGAGGCGCGCGTCTCGCCCCTCGACCGCGGCTTCCTGTTCGGTGACGGCGTCTACGAGGTGCTCCCCGCCTACGCGGGCCGGCTGTTCCACTTGCCGGCACACCTGAGACGCCTGCAGTACAGCCTTGATGCTATCCGCCTCGGCAATCCACATACGGACAGCGAGTGGATGGCCCTGCTGGAGAGACTGGTGCGTGAGAACGGCGGCGGCGACCAAGCGGTCTATCTGCAGGTGACCCGTGGCGCCGATGCGGGCCGCGACCACGCCTTCCCCAAAGGAGTGCCGGCCACGGTCTTTGCCATGTGCTCGCCGCTCACGGCCCTGCCCGAGGACTTGAAGACCCGCGGCGCACGGGTGCTGACGCTCGCGGACATCCGTTGGCAGCGCTGCGACATCAAATCCACCGCGCTGCTCGGCAACGTGCTGCTGCGCCAGGACGCCACCGATAAGGCTTGCCACGAAGCCATCTTGGTGCGTGACGGCCATGCCACCGAAGGGACCGCCAGCAGCCTGTTCATCGTGGCGCGTGGCACCCTCATCACGCCGCCCAAGGGCCCGGAACTCCTGCCGAGCATCACTCGCGACGTGGTGTTGGAGCTCGCGCGCCGACATGGCATCCCCTGTCGTGAAGCCGCGATCCCACTGGCGGAACTGGGCAGCGCCGAGGAGATCTGGCTCGCGAGTTCCACCCGTGAGGTGTACGCTGTCACGGACGTAGACGGCCGTCCGGTGGGCTCGGGGAAACCGGGCCCGGTGTGGGGCCAGATGTTCGAATTCTTCCAGCAGCACAAAGCGGAGTTGCAGTCCGCACGACCGTGAACGACGTCTCGCCGCTACAGTTTCCCACGGATTTCCCGGTGAAGATCATGGGCCGGGACACCCCCGAATTCCATACCGCCGTGAAGGACATCGTCACGCGTCACGCCGCACCCTTCGACAGCCTCCCGGTCACCCGTCAGCCGAGCAGCGAAGGCCGTTTCGTGTCGATCACGGTCACGGTCAAGGCCGAGAGCCGCGAACAGTTGGACGCCCTGTACCGGGCGCTCACCTCCCACGAACTGATCCTCATGGTGCTATGAGCATCCCCGCGCCTCTCATCAAGAACCTCGGTCGGGTGGACTATGAGCCCACCTGGCGTGCCATGGAGCGCTTCACCCTCGAACGCGGCCCCGAGACTCCGGATGAGATATGGTTCCTCGAGCACCCGCCGGTCTTCACTCTCGGACTCGCCGGCAAGATGGAGCACGTGCTCCATCCCGGCACGATACCCGTGGTGCACATCGACCGGGGCGGCCAAGTCACCTACCACGGTCCCGGCCAGCTCGTGGTCTACCCGCTGCTCGACCTGCGCCGGCTCGGGCTCGGTGTGCGCGCGCTGGTGGAGGCGCTCGAGCTCTGCGTCGTGGACACGCTCGCGGGCTACGGCGTCACCGCTCACGGCCGTCGCGATGCTCCCGGTGTGTACGTGGAGGCACGCAAGGTCTGCTCCATCGGCATCCGCGTGCGCCGTGGCTGCAGTTACCACGGTATCGCCCTCAACGTGGACATGGACCTCGGCCCCTTCACCCGCATCAATCCCTGCGGCTACGAGGGGCTTGAGATGACGCAGCTCTCCACCTTGGGCGGCCCTCGTGATCTGGCCCAGGTGGCGCAGGACCTGCAGCCCGCCCTGCTCGAGCGCCTCGGGTACAATAGTGCCTCCGCGGCCGCCTGAATTCAGGCCACTCAATAGAGACGCCCCTTGTCCGATGCCCCGATGAAACCCCGCACCCCGCTCGAACCCGGGAAGAAGCTGAGCGCCCAGGAGAAGATGGCGCGCATCCCGGTGAAGATCGAGCCGACCGTGACGCCGCTGCGCAAGCCCGAATGGATCCGCGTCAAGTCCTGGGCGACGCCCGAGGTGGCGCGTTTGAAACAGATCCTGCGTGCGAACCACCTGCACACGGTCTGCGAAGAAGCCTCCTGCCCCAACATCGGCGAGTGCTTCGGAAAAGGCACCGCCACCTTCATGATCATGGGCGACGTCTGCACCCGCCGCTGCACCTTCTGCGACGTGGCCCACGGCCGCCCGGGCTCCCTGGACACCGAGGAGCCGCATAACCTCGCCCGCACCATCAAGGCCATGGGCCTGCGCTACGTGGTGGTGACCTCGGTGGACCGGGACGACCTCAAGGATGGCGGCGCCGGCCATTTCGTGGCGTGCATACGCGCCATCCGCGAGCAGTCCCCCGAGACTCGCATCGAAGTGCTGGTGCCGGACTTCCGCGGCCGCATGGACGTGGCTCTCGCCCTCATGCACGAATCGCCGCCGGACGTGTTCAACCATAACCTAGAGACCGTTCCGCGCCTATATAAGGAAGTGCGCCCCGGCTCCGACTACGCTCATTCCCTCATGTTGCTCAAGCGCTTCAAGGAGACCCATCCGGACATCCCGACGAAGTCGGGGGTGATGGTGGGCCTGGGCGAGGAACTCCACGAGATATTCGAGACCATGCGACACCTGCGCGACCATGGCGTGAACATGCTGACGGTGGGGCAGTACTTGCAGCCGACCAAGTTCCACCACCCGGTGATGCGGTACGTGACGCCCGCGGAGTTCAAGGAGATTGAGACGCGGGGATATGAGATGGGATTCGATCATGTCGCCAGCGGGGCGCTGGTGCGCTCGTCGTACCATGCGGACAAGCAGGCGGAAGAAGTGCTCCACGAAAAAGCTGTCTAATCGTCATTCCGGCGAAAGCCGGAATCCAGTGGAGAACGGCATCCCTGCCTTTTTCCGCGCCGTCCCGGCGGCGCGGGCGACTTTTGTGGCGTCAAAAGTCGCCAAAACCGCTCTCCCCGAAGCGCGGGGCGCCAAAGAGGCGCCTCCCCTGCGCGCTTCCTTCGCTGCGGAGTTGTGCTCACGGGGCTTCCTGCCCCGAGCGCACAAGCTCGCCGTCCCTGGCTTCGCCCCTGCGGGCTACCCTTGCTCAGTCCAGTGCTCGGCGCGCACTACGGGTGCGGATTAGGGAGGGGGTAGCCAGAGCGCCGGTACTGTGATTATCTGATAGAGATTTTGTCCACGGATTCTTGAGTGCCGTCCTGTACCAAAAAATTCATATTTCGGCGCCCTCTTATCGTCAAAACCGATAGGACAGGGGGGGGCTAGTTTTCCCGCCGATGTGGGATCAGGATTTCGCCTACTGAGCATGTGTTTTGACGGCTTTTAATAGCCTGAACGTCTGCTTACGGCCAAAAGCAGACATTAGAATGTTGAGTCGCTAGGACCGACATTCAGACAAAGATGGAGTGCATTGGACGCCATGCGAATCTATTTCTCACCAAAACAACCTCCAATGTTGATAAACGCATTCAAAGAAATGAATGAGCTTCATGACAGACTCAAGTCATTCCTGGGTTCGACGGAATTAACGCTTTCTATCGAGGCAGACCAATATAGAGGCGCAGAACCGTATGACGAGTTATTGCGTGGCCTGCATGTAGAAAAGGGCCAGGGACCCGTTAATTTGTCTATTACTGAGACTCGCTGGTTGAGCCTAGCCGGTTCCGTCGAAAACCTTATGACTTACGTGAGTTACTTTTATTTTGAGAAAGACACAGGACATCATCATCCTGAGAATTTAGATCGAGAAGGATATATCGACCCAAGATCTCTGAATTTGATAATCGAAGTGGACACAGATTGGGTTCAGGAATTGAGGGGTAGACGGCATTAATGGCTGTAATTCGGGTCTAACCCGAAGTTCCGCTATGGGTCG
>DATIEQ010000055.1:0-2142 GCA_035455665.1 Gammaproteobacteria bacterium
ATGAGGTAGCGGTCCGTCACCTTGAAGTAGACGAAGGTCCGGCCGTAGATCAGGAACGCGGCCGCGAGCAAGAACCAGCGCAGGTCCAGGATGTAGTGGTGGGTGAAGAAGTTGAGGTAGATACCAGCCGCCAGGGCTACCGCCCAGGGCATGGGCGGGTAATGCTTGAAGCGGAACTCGAACACGCGCCACACCCGTGCGAGGTAACTGCCCACCGCGCTGTACAGGAAACCGGCGAACAGCGGCACCCCGGCCACGCGGATCAGGGCCGGGCCGGGGTAGTTCCAGGAGCCGATGCCCGGCGAGGTCTTGAACAATTCCATCGCGGTGGCGAGCAGGTGGAACGCGAGGATCACCACGAGCTCGCGCGGTTCCTCCAGCCGCGTCGCGATGAGCAGTAGCTGGAAGCCTACGGCGGCTAGGAACAGGAAATCGTAGCGGTACAAGCCGTGGAACGGGTACCAGAAGGCGGTCACGACGATGATCCCGAGCAGCCAGCCGCCGAACAAGCAGGCATAGGCCTGCTTTAGGCCGAAGACCAGGAACTGGTGAAAAGCAGCCTGGAAGGACATGGGTGTCCAGCGGTGTGACGGGCATAGAATAGCCGCTCTTCACGGCTGCAGACGAGTCAAACATGCCCACGTCCGGACCTGCTCCCGTCACGCGCATCTTCTGCATCGGCCGTAACTACGCCGAGCACGCGAAGGAGATGGGCAACGCCCTGCCTCCGGAGCCCGTCGTCTTCATGAAGCCGGCCACGAGCCTCGTGCCGGAAGGCGCGCCTCTGGTGCTGCCGAAAGGACGCGGTGCCGTGCACCACGAGATGGAACTGGTGCTGGCCGTGGGCCGGGAGGGCAGGGACATTTCTCCTGCTGACGCGCTCGGCTTCATGACCGGCGTGACGCTCGGGCTCGACCTCACCCTGAGGGAGGTGCAGGCGCGCCTGAAGCAGGCAGGCGCCCCCTGGGAACTCGCCAAGGCCTTCGACGGCAGCGCCGCCGTGGGCCGCCTCCATCCTTATCCAGCAGCGTTCGACCCCCAGGCGCTCGATATCCGCTGCACGGTGAACGGCGTGCTGCGGCAGCAGGGCAATACCCGCGACATGCTGTTCCCCATCGCCGCGATCCTCAGTTTTCTGAGCCGCCACTGGCGGCTCTTGCCCGGGGACCTCGTCTACACTGGTACCCCGGCGGGCGTCGGCCCGCTCGTCCCCGGCGACCGCGTCGAGATCAGTTCGCCCCCGCTAGGCCGCTTCGCATGGGAGTGCAGCTGAAGGCAAAAAACCCTGCCGGGAGCGTCGCCGGGTGCGTGCCGGGACGCTACAATTTGCGTTCGTTTCCAAGACAAAAGAACCGGGGAGCCTTGCCCAAGCGATGAACACCAAGCCCGTGGCCGAATTCGTAAGGCACCACTACCGCCATTTCAACGCCGCTGCGCTCGTGGATGCCGCCGACGGCTACATCAAGCTGCTGAAGTCCGGCGGCAAGATGATGGTGACGCTCGCGGGCGCCATGAGCACCGCAGAGCTCGGGCTGTCGCTCGCCGAGATGATCCGCCGCGACAAGGTGCACATCATCACCTGCACCGGCGCGAACCTGGAAGAGGACATCTTCAACCTGGTGGCCCACGACCACTACGTGCGCGTACCCAAGTACCGCGAGCTCTCCCCCGAGGGTGAGCAAAAGCTGCTGGACCGGCACCTCAACCGTGTCACCGACACCTGCATCCCCGAGGGCGAGGCCATCCGCCGCATCGAGAAGGCCATCCTCGACGAGTGGCAGTCGGCCGACCGCAAGGGCGAGCGCTACTTCCCCCACGAGTTCATGTATCGCATGCTCCGCTCCGGCGCGCTCAAGCAGCACTACCAGATCGATCCCAAGGATTCCTGGATGGTGGCCGCCTGCGAGAAGGACATCCCCATCATCGTCCCCGGCTGGGAGGACGCGACGCTGGGCAACATCTTCGCCGCCCACTGCATGAAGGGCGACATCAAGAACGTGCACACCGTACGCACCGGCATCGAGTACATGATGACTCTCGCGGACTGGTACCGTAAGAACTCCGGCGGCGCGGGGGTCGGCTTCTTCCAGATCGGCGGCGGCATCGCCGGCGACTTCCCCATCTGCGTGGTGCCCATGCTGG
>DATIEQ010000056.1:0-11042 GCA_035455665.1 Gammaproteobacteria bacterium
CAAGGAAGCGGCGCCGGTGATGGAATGAGCGGGGTACGGGCGCCGGCCCTATTCCTGTCCCATGGGGCACCCACCCTGCCGCTGGACCGGGACCACCCCACCCATGCGTTCCTGACGCAACTCGGCACCGCGCTGCCGCGCCCCGAGGCGATCCTCATGGTATCCGCCCATTGGGATACGGCAGTGCCGGCCCTCACCACCTCGGCGGTCAACGGTACCTTCCACGACTTCTATGGCTTCCCCGAAGCGCTCTACGCGCTCCGCTACCCCGCGCCGGGTGCGCCGGGCCTGGCGCGCGACGTCAGGGAACTCCTGCGGGCGGCGGGCCTCGACGCCCAGGGCGACGGCGAGCGCGGATTGGATCACGGAGCCTGGGTGCCTCTCATGCTCATGTATCCAGAGGCCGATATCCCGGTCCTGCAGCTCTCGCTCCAGACCGACGCGGGCACGCGTCACCATCTCGCGCTCGGCGAGGCCTTGAAACCGCTGCGCGCTCGTGGCGTGCTCGTCGTCGGCAGCGGCGGTGCCACCCACAACCTGCGTGAATTCTTCCGGCCGACACCGGGCCTGGACGCCTCCTATGTGCCGGAGTTCACCGACTGGCTGGCGGACACCCTCGCCCGACGCGACCTGGATTCCCTCGCGGAATACCGCCGCCGTGCGCCTCAGGCGGCGCGCGCGCATCCCAGTGAAGAACACTTCCTGCCATTGCTCGTGGCCGCCGCGGCGGGCGACGCTCCCGGCGAGCGCATCCATACGGCACTCACGGGCGCCAGCCTCGCCATGGATGCCTATCGATTCGATTAGGCCTTGAGGTCGCGAGTGACAGACTGTTGAACTATCTATAGTCTGTCCCGCTCCAACCAGTGCCGGTTCCACCAGGGGGATGCCATGAGACTCAGGGCAGCGGAGTATTTCTGCTTCATCTGTGCCGCGTATTGCAGCCTGGGCCCTGCGCTGGCGGACGAGGTCTACACGCGTGACCCGAACCAGCCGGTGGACCAGGCGTATACCCAAAAGATAAAGGATTACACCACCGATCCTTCCTTCAATTCGCCGCTCACGGACTATCTCCCCGCCTCCGCCGGCGTGCCGACGCCCGCGACGGTCCTGGGCGACGTGGCCGGAGCGCCGAACGTCCTGCCCCCCTCGAAGCAGGTCTACGCCTATTTCCGCCTGCTGGCGGAGAAGAGCCCGCGGGTGAAAGTCTTCACCATCGGCAAGACCGAGGAAGGCCGCGACATGATCGCCGTGGCCGTCGCCGACGAATCCCTGTTGGCGGGTTTGGACGCCAACACGGCGCGCCTCGCCAAGCTGGCCGACCCGCGCAGCATCGATCTGGATGACGGGGCTGCTACGCAACTCGTGAGCCAGTCCACGCCCGTCTACTACATCACCGGCACCATCCATTCACCCGAGACCGGCGCTCCCACGGCGCTCATGGAACTCGCCTACCGCCTGGCGGTGGACGACGCCCCTTACATCCAGTACATCCGCAGCCACGTGATCACGCTCATCACCCCCATCGTGGAGGTGGACGGCCGCGACCGCATGGCGGACCTCTATGCCTGGCACCGTGCCCATCCGGACGATCCCTGGGCGCCGCTCATGTACTGGGGCCACTACGTGGCGCACGACAACAACCGCGACGCCATGGCGGCGACCCTCGCGCTCACGCGCAACGTGATGGACACCTACCTCGGCTGGCACGCCCAGGTACTGCACGACCTGCACGAGTCGGTGCCCTTCCTCTACGACAACACCGTGGGTGATGGGCCCTACAACGCCTGGCTGGACCCGATCCTCACCAATGAATGGCAGATGCTCGGCTGGGACAACGTGCAGGAACTCACCAAGTTCGGCTTGCCGGGCGTGTTCACCCACGGGGACTTCGACACCTGGAGTCCGGGCTACCTGATGTTCATCGCCGCGACCCACAACGGCGTGAGCCGGCTCTACGAGACCTTCGGCAACGGCGGCGCGGACACGGTGACGCGCATCCTCGCGCCGGACGAGTATTCCCGCACCTGGTACCGGCAGAACCCGCCGCTGCCCAAGGTGCTCTGGTCGCAGCGGGACAACAACAACTACGAGCAGAACGGCCTGCTGACAGCGCTGCATTATTTCGCCGAGAACGGCAAGCTGTTCCTGACGAACTTCTACCTGAAGAGCAAGCGTTCCGTGGAGAAGCCGGCCAACGGCGGCCCCGCCGCCTACGTGCTGCCCGCGGACGATCCGCGCCCGGGTGCCCAGGCGGCGCTGCTCGACGTGCTGCAGCTGCAGCATTGCGAGATACAGCGCGCGAGCGCTGCGTTCAGCGTGGATCTCACGCCCGCGCCCGGCCCCAAGGACGGCGCTCCCAAGAAGGTGAGCCGCAGCTTCCCGGCCGGCAGCTACATCGTCCGCCTGGACCAGCCTTACAGCCGCATCGCCGACGCCCTGCTGGACCGCCAGTACTGGGCGCCGGACGACCCCCAGAAGAACCCGTATGACGACACCGCCTGGTCCATGGGCGACCTCTACGGCACCGAGGTGGTGCGTGTCACCGACCTCAGCGTCCTCAAAGCCCCCATGCAACCCGTGAGCGGCCCGATCCGCGCCGCGGGCTTCATCCAGGGAAGCGGTGGCGTCTATCTGATAGAGAATCACGCCGACAACGCCCTCATCAGCCTGCGCTACGCCCTCAAGGGCGCCTCCATGGAGGTGGCGGACGCGGGCTTCGACGCTGCCGGCCGTCACTTCCCCTCCGGCAGTCTCATCGTCCGCACCGGCCACAAGGACCTGGAACAGGCCCTCAAGGATTCCGGGCTCACCGCCTACGCCGTAGCCCAGGCGCCGGAGGCGGCGCGGCATGCCCTCAAGCTGCCACGCATCGCCATCATGCACAGCTGGATTGATACCCAGACCGAGGGTTGGTGGCGCCAGGCGCTCGACAAGCTGGGCGTGCCCTACAGCTACATCAGCACGCAGGACGCGTCGCGTGAGACGGACCTGCGCGGCAAGTACGACGTGATCCTGTTCGGACCCATCGGCGGCACCAGCACCGAGCTCATTGTGGACGGCCTGCCCCAGTGGGGCAAAGCGGTGCCCTGGAACAAGAAGGTGCTGCCGAACACGCTACCCATCGACGAGACGGACGACATCCGGCCGGGCTTGGGGGCGAGCGGCGTCCTGAACCTGAAGCGCTTCGTCGAGCAGGGCGGCTTGCTCGTGACGTCCCAGGACACGGCCAGATTCGCCATCGACGAGGGTCTCGCGCCCGGGGTCTCCCTCACGCCGACACACGATCTGAAAGTCGTCGGCAGCGTGCTCAAGGCTTATACCGTCGCCGATGCCGGCCCCGCCGCCTACGGCTACGGCCCGAACCTGGCGATCTACAGCGCCGACGGTGCGAGCTTCCAGCTCAGCAACCAGGCCTTCCCCTACGCCGGCGTCGCGAGCGCCGGCGACTACCAGCGCGTCACCGGCCGCGGCGGGCCGGACGAGGAAGACGTGCCCCAGGGCCGGCCCTATGCGGCACCGCCTGCGCTGCCCGAGGTGAAACCCTGGGAAGCCCTGCCCCTCAACGAGGATCAGACGCGCAACAACCCCTTCGTCATACCCGCGGACTACCGGCCGCGCCCCATCCTGCGCTACGCCGCGGCGGGCGAGCTACTGGTCTCCGGACTGCTGCGCGGCGGCCAGGAGATGGCGGAGCGGGCGGCGGTGGTGCAGTCGCGGCTCGGTCAGGGCCACGTCCTGCTCTTCGCCAGCGATCCCATCTACCGCGGCGAGACCCTCGGCACCTACCCGCTGGTGTTCAACGCGATCCTGAACTTCGACCACCTGGATGCCGGGAGCGCCGACAGCGGGGCGCATTGAGGGGCGTCGGAGCTCCGGGGGACCTGCGAGCGGGGTAGAAGCTTATATCTTCACGCCATTGGGCGCGGTGTATTCGGCATCGGCCACGTCGCCCGTGTTACGCGTCGCGGCAGGTTCGAAGAGCAGCACCTGGGCTTCGCTATCCGCCGCGGTGCGGTGCTCCATCCCGTGTGGGACGATGAAGAACTCGCCGGCGTTGAGCGTCACCGAGCGGTCGCGGAACTCGACACGCATGCTCCCCGCGATGACCAGGAACAGCTCGTCCTCGACGGCATGGGTATGCCAGACGAACTCCCCCTGGAACTTCACCAGCTTCACTTCCTGGCCGTTCAGCTCGCCCACCACCTTGGGGCGCCAGTGCTCGTGTATCTTGGCGAGTTTCTCCATAAGATTCACTTTGTCCACGGGGCTCACTCCCTCCCGAGCATCCAGTCCACGGCCGCACGGGCGTGAAGCTCGGTGCTGTCGAACAACGGGATGCGGCTGCGGGCGGGGTCCGCGATCAGGCTGAACTCCGTGCAGCCGAGGATGGCGCCGCCGGCGCCCGCTCGGGCAAGGCGTTCCACCACCCTGTAGAAACTGTCCTTGGAGTCTTCCTTGATCACACCCTGGCATAGTTCTCCGAAGATGATGCGGTGCAGTTCCTCGCGTTCCTCCGCCTCCGGCACCATCACCCGCAGGCCGTGCTGCTCCAGGTGATCCCGGTAGAAGGCTTTCTCCATGGTGAAGCGGGTACCGAGCAGCGCGGCGCTCGTGATGCCTGCGTCCTGTAGGGCGGCGGCCACGGCATCGCCGATGTGGATCACGGGGATGGAGACCGCCGCGGCGATCTCCTCCGCGATGATGTGCATGGTGTTGGCGCCGATGAGCAGGCCTTCTGCGCCGCCTTTCTCCAGACGTCGCGCGATCCCGGAGAATATCCGACCGAGCTCGCCCCACTCGTCTGCATGCTGGAGCTTCTGGATCTCGTCGAACTCGACGCTATAGAGCAGGAGCTGCGCGGAATGGAGTCCGCCGAGGCTCTGTGCGACCAGTTGGTTGATGCGGGTGTAGTAGTGAGCGGTAGACTCCCAGCTGATGCCGCCGATGACCCCAAGAGTCCTCACGCCTTCTTCGCTTCCTTCGCCAGGCGCTGGTAAACGTCCGGGTCGTGGCGCTCCATCATGCGCTCCACGGACTTGAGCCCCGTGAAACCGAAGTTCGCGTAGATGCCGTGGGCGTCGCGGGTGGCAAGCAGGAAGCGCCGCAGGTCCTGCAACTCCGGATGGGTCATGACGCATTCCACCAGCCATTGACCGAGGCCCTTGCGGCGATGCGCCTCGAGGACGTAGACGTCGCAGAGATAGGCGAAGGTGGAGTAATCGGTCACCACCCGCGAGAGGCCGACCTGTTCTCCCTTATGGTAGAGACCGAAACAGAGGGAGTTCGACAGAGCCTTCTTCACCACCGCGAGCGGGATACCGGTAGACCAATAGGCAGTCGTCAAGAAGGCATGCACCCTCTCGGGTTGCAGTTTCTTGGGATCGGTCGAGATCAGATACTCATCCTGGCGCGTCTCGATAAGCTTGTGCATGCCCCCTCCCCGTTAGTTCGGCCCCGGTCCCGTCACGGCACTGTCCAGATATCGGTGATGGCGTGTGCAGTGGCCGCCGACCCCGGCGCCGGTACGCCGTACATGTCTGCCAAGGTACGCAGTACGTCGTAGTGCGTGATGCGCTCGTCATACCGTCCGGGCTTCACACCCGCGCCCAACACGAGGGTCGCGACACGGTTGTCGTCCGTGCCGTCGTCCTCGTCCCAAGTCAGGATCAACAGGCTCTGGTTGCTTTCCGCCCAGCGGATATAGCCCGCGAGCCGCGACTTGAGCCAGGCATCTGCCTGCTGCACCGTGCCATCGTGCATGTCGTTCATCATGTTGGGCACCACGAACGCTACGGTGGGCAGTTTCGAATACTCCGCAGGGAAGGCACTGAACGGCTTGTTCGCCGTGGCCGGGACATCGCTGAAGTCGGGGATTGGATTGTGCTTGCGCCGATACAGCTTGTCAGACGAAGCGCAGTCCTCGAAACCCTCGGAGGGCAGGTTCTCCGAATAGATCGCAAAACCCAAGCGATGTTGCAATAGAGCGCTTGCAAGGTTCGGTTTGTCATAGCGGTGGGGGCAGGAATCGTCCTGCACGCCCTGGGGGTCGCCCGAGAACAACGCCACGTAGTTGGGCTCGCTCGGATGGCCGATGGCATAGGAGCGGGTGAAGAGGGCGCCCTGCTTCGCGAGCTCGTTGATGTAAGGGGCGTCCGCGCTGCCGATGATCTCGCCGAAGGCGCGGTTCTCCTCGATCACCAGCAGCACATGGGCCGGCCGCGGTACGGCGGGCGTGGCGGCGAGGCAATGGCCCATGATGAGGAATAGCAACGGGAGGGGTGAGACTCGGCTCAAGCGTGTGGCACGGGACAACGTTCTACCTCCGTTCAGCGCAGCGCCTATGATAGCCCGCTCTGCCGTCCCGGATGTTAAGCACGCAAAAGTTTGAATGCGTGGTTCCAGGAACCCGTTCGGATACCGTGCATGACCCAGAGGATGCACAGGGGTTCCAACAAGCGCGCACCCTCGATGCCGCCCACGTCCACCACGCCCCAACCGAGATCCGTACAGAACCCCGTGACCACCTGCTTTGCGGCGGCGTCGTTGCCGCAGATGAACATGTCCGGTGGGCCGCCCGGGAATCTCGGATTCACCATGTGGGCATGACCCACGCTGTTGAAGGCCTTGACGACTTTGGACTGGGGCAACCAGCGCTGTACCTGCTCTCCACCCGAATCCGTGTGGCCGAGCGCGAGCCGCGGCGGCTGGTTCTCGACCGTCACCAGGGGGTTGGTCACGTCCATGACTATCTTGCCCGCCAGGTTCTCGGCTCCGGCGAGCCTGAGCGCGCTCTCGGTACCGCTCCACTGGGTGGCGAGCACCGCCACGTCGGCGAACTTCGCCGTCTCGGCGACGCTCCCGGTGGAGGCCCGCTTGCCGGCCTTGCCCTGCCAGGCCTTGAGCTTCTCGTTCGCCGGCTCGCGGCTGCCGATCTTCACCATGTGCCCCAGTTCGGCGAAACCGAGCCCTAAGGCCTGTCCCACCACGCCACTGCCCAGGATGCCGATATGCATGACAGCCCCCGTCAAAGTGATCCGGCGGCCACTATACCGCGGCGCTAAATGCCTCCAAACCAAGTACATCAGGGGGTATTTACAATTAATCAATCGAGTGATTAAATAACAATATGACTGAGAACCCAGAAGAACCAGCCAGCCCTTCTACCAATGCGAAACCAGGCCGGCCGCCGGCAGGGCGCGAGATGGTCGTGCGCGCAGAACTGCTCGCCGCCGCTCGCCAGCTCTTCGCACAGCAGGGTTATGCAGCGGTGTCCACACGCGCCGTGGCGGACAGCGCCGGCGTGAATCCCGCCATGATCCACTACTACTTCGGCAGCAAACAGGGCCTGTATGAGGCCATGCTGACCGACACCCTGAGCCCGTTGGTGGAGCGTCTCGGCGTCATCCTCGCGGCCGACGACGACTCGGCCGCCATCCGTAATTTCCTGAAACTCTATATGCACACCCTGGGCGCAAACCCATGGATGCCCCAGCTCATCCTGCGGGAAGTGATCCAGGAGGGCGGTCGCCTGCGCGGGTGGTTCATCCAGCAACTCGCTTCGAAAGGGGGCGGCCGGCTCACGCAGCTCATCGAGCGGGAACAGGCCGCCGGGCGCATCCGCGCCGACGCCGACCCCAGCCTCACTGCCCTCTCCCTGGTGAGCATGGCGGTCTTCCCCTTCGTGGCCATGCCCGTCACCCGCGAGGTCTTCGGCATGCGCGTCAAGGAGGGTTACCTGGAGCGCCTCGTCGCCCATACCGAACGCCTGTTCTTCGAGGGAACATCCCCATGAGGCCGTATCTGCGTCCCATTTCGCTCCTGTGCGCCGCGCTCATCACCGCATGTAGCCATGAGACAGCGCTGCCACTCAACGGCACCCTGGAGCGGGACCGCATCGAGCTGGTGGCCGAGGACCAGGAACCCGTGGTGGAGATCGCAGTCCATGAAGGCGACAGGGTCAAAGCCGGCCAATTGATACTCCGGCTGGATGACAGCCGCTACCGCACCCTCGTCGCCCAGACCCGCGCCGCCCGCGACCAGGCTGCCGCCCGCATCGGCGGCGCCGAAGCGACGCTCACCGCAGCGGAGAAGGATTTCGACCGCACCCAGAAACTGGTTGCTCAGCATACCCGCAGCGTCGCCGACCTCGACCGCTCCCGCGCAGAGTTGGACAATGCCCGCTCCACCCTGGGCGCGGATCGCGCCGCGCTCGCCCAGACCCAGGCGACTCTCGACCAGGATCAGATCACCCTCGATCGCCTCACGTTGCGCGCACCCCGGGATGCGACGGTGGATTCCCTCCCCTATCACATCGGCGAACGTCCGCCCATCCACGCCGTGGTGGCGGTGCTGCTGGATGCCTCCGGTGCCTATGCCCAGATCTACGTCCCCGAACCCCTGCGGACGGGTATCCACCCGGGCCTCAAGGCCGTGATCCGCTTCGATGGCGGGGACAAGCCCTATGCGGCGACGGTCCGTTATGTGTCTGCGGACGCTGCGTTCACACCCTATTACGCCCTCAACGAACGGGACCGGAGCCGCCTCGCCTATCTGGCCAAGGTCTATCTGGATGACAGCGATGGCTCAGACCTGCCTACGGGCGCCCCGGTCAGCGTGGACTTCCCCGAGCTACACCGGTGAACCCGTCGGAACCTTATGCGGTCCGCACCGAGGGGCTCACCCGTCGCTTCGGCAGCTTCACCGCAGTCGATGGCGTGAACCTGGCGATCCCCGCCGGTCACATCTACGGTTTCCTGGGTCCCAACGGCTCCGGCAAGTCCACCACCATCCGCATGCTCTGCGGCCTGCTGCTCCCGAGCGCCGGTCGGGTACACGTCCTCGGTCACGAGGTCCCGCGTGAAGCCGAAGTGCTGCGGCGCAAACTCGGCTACATGACCCAGCGCTTCTCCCTGTTCGAGGACCTCTCTGTGCGTGAGAACCTGCTCTTCATGGCGCAGGTGTTTTCGCTCCCCAAGGCCACGCGCAAGTCGCGTCTGGTGGAAGCCGTGCGACGCTACCTCCTCGAGGATATCGAGGACCAACGCGCGGGCACCCTGAGCGGCGGGCAGAAGCAACGCCTCGCTCTCGCCGCCGCCACCCTGCACCGGCCCGAGATGCTGTTCCTGGACGAACCCACGAGCGCCGTGGATCCCCAGAGTCGGCGCGATTTCTGGGAGAAGCTGTTCGAGCTATCCGCCGTCGGCACCACCATCCTGGTATCCACCCACCTCATGGACGAGGCGGAACGCTGCCATCGGCTCGCCATCTTCGATCACGGCGTGCTGGTCGCCGAGGGCGAACCGACCCAGCTGATGCAGGAGATCGACGCCCTCGTGGTGGAGATCGAGGCCCCCGATCCGCAGCGGGCGACCATGATCCTTCGCCCTGAACCCTATGTGAAGAGCGTGGCCCAGATCGGGAACCGCCTGCATGCCCTGCTTGCCCGGGACATCGACGGACCGGAAAAGCGCCTGGCGGATACCTTGCGCCGGGCGGGTCTCGCGGCCGAGGTGCGTCTGGTGCACCCGAACCTGGAGGATGTGTTCGTGGCGGCGACCGCCGGCTCGCGCCGCCGGGAGAGCGCCCGTGCTTGATTCCCCGGGCCGCATCTACGCCATCGCCGCCAAGGAGGTGCGCCAGCTGCTGCGCGACCATCTCACCTTCGGCCTGATCGTCGGCGTGCCGCTCTTGCAGATCGTGCTGTTCGGCTACGCCATCAACACCGACGTGCGCCACCTGCGGGCCGGCGTCGCGGACCTCGCCCATACCCAGCTCTCACGCCAGCTCGTGGCGGAAGCTCAGGCGAGCCAGGTGCTGGACGTGGTCGCCGCCTCGCCCTCGGCGGAAGGGCTGGAATCCATGCTGCGCCGGGGCTGGATCGCAGTCGGCATCTACATCCCGCCCGATTTCGATCGCCTGCGTCTCGAAGGCCGGCGGCCCGCTGCGCAGCTGCTGGTGGACGGCAGCGATCCCACGCTGTTCGGCGTCGCCTCCGGCCTCGCCGATATGCCGCTCGCGGACCGGGATGCGGCGCCGGCCGGCCATGCGCCGCTCTTCGAGCTGCGCAACTACTACAACCCCGAGCGCCGGTCGGCCGTCGCCATCGTGCCCGCGCTCATCGGCGTGATCCTCACCCTGACGCTGACCCTGTTCACCGCAGTCGCCATCGTCCGCGAGCGGGAGCGCGGCAATCTCGAACTCCTCATCACGACGCCGGTGAAGACCACGGAGCTGATGCTCGGCAAGATCGGGCCCTATATCGTCATCGGCCTCCTCCAGACCACCGTGGTGCTGGTGGCGGGCTCGCTCCTGTTCGACGTCCCGGTCGCAGGCCGGCTGCTGGACCTCTATCTCGCCGCCCTGCTCTTCATCGCCGCCAACCTCGGGCTCGGCCTGTTCATCTCGACCCTCTCCCAGACTCAGTTCCAGGCCTTCCAGATGAACGTGGTGTTCTTCCTGCCCTCCTTCCTGCTCTCGGGATTCATGTTCCCCTTCGATGGCATGCCCCGCGTAGCCCAGTGGATCGGTGAGTTCCTGCCCCTGACCCATTTCGTGCGGCTGGTGCGCGGCATCGTGCTGCGGGGCGCCACCTTGGGCGAGCTCCTGCCCGAGACCTGGCCGCTGCTCTTGTTCTTCGCCCTGACCCTGCTGCTGGCCATCCTGAATTTTCATAAGAGATTGGATTGACGCCCCGGCAGGAGTAGAATCCGCGCCTTTCGTCACCAGGATCGTACATGCGCATCGCCAAGCACACCGTCGTCTCCATCGACTACACCCTCACCGACCAGGCGGGGGCGGTCCTCGACAGCTCCAAGGGTCAGGCGCCGCTCGCCTACATGCACGGCACCGGCAGCATCATCTCCGGCCTGGAAGAGGCCCTCGAGGGCAAGGGCGCGGGCGACGAGCTCAAGGTGAGCATAGCGCCCGAGAAAGGTTACGGTGCGCGCGACGAGAAGCTCCTGAAGAAGGTGCCGCGCAAGATGTTCGACATCGAGAAGATCGAGCCGGGCATGCGTTTCCACGCTGAAGGCGAACACGGT
>DATIEQ010000057.1:0-4664 GCA_035455665.1 Gammaproteobacteria bacterium
CTCAACCGGGTTCAAGCCTATCTCCACCGGTATCTCGGTCCCATCCTTGCGCAGGGCGTAGAGATCCCGGCCCGCGCCCATGGCGCGCATCTGCGGCTCCCGCTGGAATCCAACGCGCAAGCCAGGATGTTGAGCGCGAAACCGCGGCGGCACCAGGCGTTCGATGCTTTGGCCCACGAGCTCCGCACGCGTGTAGCCGAAGAGCTCCTCCGTCTGCCGGTTCACCAGGGTGATGTCGCCTTGGGCGTCCACCATGAGCATGGCGTTGGGTGCGCCCTCCACCATGGTGTAGAAACGTCTCTCGGCGAGTTTGCGGGCAGTCACGTCCTGCACCGTGGTCTGGAAATCGCCGCCCAGCTGCCGCCGCGTGCTGACCTCCACGTGCACCTCACGGCCACTCTTGTGGCGTAAGCGTTTCTCCAGGTGCAGCAGCTCACCGGCGTTCAGCCGCTGCACCTGCTCGATAGTCGCCGCGTCGGCTGGGTCCACCAAGTCACGGATGCTCATGCGCAGCAGTTCCTCACGGCTGTAGCCGAGCATGCGGCAGAGGGTGTCGTTCACGAAGATCAGCTCGCCGCCGGCCTTGCGCACCAGGATGCCTTCGATGGCTTGCTCCACCAATTCAAAGTAACGTTTCTCGCTTTCGGTACGCGCACGCTCCGCCTGCTTGTGCTCGGTGATGTCTTTTAGCGTGGACTGCAGGTTGCCGTTGAGAAGCCGCAGGGTGACGACCTCGACGGTCACTTGAGTCCCATCCGTGCGCTTCATCTGCGCCTCGTAGCGCATAGATTCGCCGGGCTTCAAGGTCTCGACGCGCGCGACGGCGCTTGGATCGAAGGTCTGCGCATAATCTTCGGGAGGCAAACGCAGCAATTCTTCCCGCGACGAACCTTTGATACGGCAGAAGGCGTCGTTCACCAACAGGATGCGTCGGCCGGGGGTACGCACGATGATGCCGAAGATGGACTGCTCTATCAGGTCGATGTAACGCTGCTCGCTCTCCGCCTGGGCCCGCTCGGCCTGGATGCGCTCACTGACGTCTTCCACGGTGGACTGCAGGTTGCCGTTGAGCAACCGCAAGGTAAACACCTCTATAGGCACCATGGTTCCATCCTTGCGGCGCAACTGGGATTGCAGCCGCACGGATTCACCAGGACGCAACGCTTCCGCCTGGGCCACCGCTACAGGGTCGACTCTGCGCGTGAATGCCTCACGCGTCTCGTGCAGCAGCTCTTCTCGAGTGTACCCGCTGAGGCGGCAAAAAGTATCGTTCGCCAGCAGAATGCGCCGATCTTGGGTGCGGACGAGGATACCGAACACGGATTGTTCTACTAAGTCCGCGTAGCGTTGTTCACTCTCCTGCAATTGTTGCCGCGCTTGCTCGCCGAGCAGTTGCCGCAGGCGTCTTTCCAAGGCATTGGCGTGCCAGGCCATGAACATCACCAAGCAGGCCACGGACAAGCATAAGAACGAGACTAAGAGAGCGTCGCCGCCCGGATCGCTTATCCGCCCACGAGTGCTGGCGTAGTGATGCACCATGGACAAGGCGACCGGCAGGAAGATGACCAGCGGCACCGCCACCCGGGCGATACGGCTGCCGATGGCACCGCCTCTTAATACCGAGAACGTATCCCCCACGGTGCGCCGGCCTATGAGCACATAGGTCAAGAGGATGAAACACAGGAGTGTCTGAAGCGAAACGCGGGTCTCAGCAGACTGGCCGATCAGCCGCACTACTCCATACACGGCACCCAAGACCGCCGTCAACACAAGACAAACCAAGATTAGCGTGAGGAAATCGGCGACGAAGGAAGCGACGCCACGTGTCGCTCCGCTCAGAGGTAAAACTAGGCCCAAGATCACGAAACTGAACGCCGACTGTGCCGACATGAGCCCCGGCCGGGGGGAGCCCGTATCCGCGGCAAGGAGTGTGTCGAGAAAGGAGCTCGTGTCCAGCCCGTGCTCCAGGATCACGACTGACCCCAGCAGTACCATCAACCCGCCGAATAGAGCGGTAAGGTGCAGACGCCACGCCGTCGCCTGTATGCTGGACAATGCCAGGCATACGACGGCGAGCAACATGCCCACCGCGGTGTTAGCCTTCATCAAGCTCCAGGCCTGGGGGAGATGGTCGCCGAGGGAAGGAGCCAACCAGGCAGCGAGTTCCACCGCCGCGATCAGGGTCACGACGGCGAGACAGGCGCGTTCCAGAAATTTCTGCGGTTCCGGGAAGCGCGGATCTTTCGGCAGGGCGGCGCCAGTCATAAGCGGCCCGCTTCCACCGTAGGGCAGAATCGCTCCTCGACGCGTCCAGATGACGACGCGAAGCGTGAAGTCATGCGCCGCCTCCCTAGCGTACGCCCAATTCCCCAAGACGTGCTTATCGTTTAAGCATAGCGCCAAAAGTTTGCCTGGGCCGGCGAATTGACAGATTGCGTCGATGAAACTACGTATCAGGCACGCGAATGAACAGATATTGGTGTGCGAAGTATCGGGCCTAGACCACAAGACGCAGGAAACCGATAACCGGCAGCTGACATATTTCAGAGGTCGACATCAACGCAGGGTGGCGGGTACGGAGACCCTCACTTCAGTACCGTGGCCGGGCACGGATTCGATGCTGATCTCCCCGCCGGCCAGCCGCACCCGTTCGCGCATGCCGATGACCCCCAGGCTCTGACCGGCACGGACGTGTTTCTGGGCCGCCGCCGGCTCGAAACCTCGGCCGTCGTCCCGGATGCTCATCTCCAGACGCCCGGCCTTCGATTCCAACGTCACCGTCAGCGTGCGCGCACCGGCATGGCGCAGCACGTTGGACAGCGACTCCTGGAATACCCGGAACAAGGTGAGCTCGATCAGCTCGGCGAAACGCGGCAGCCCCTCCTGCAACTGCAGCCTCAGGTCCAGGCCGCTGCTGCCCGCCCGTTCGCGCAGCACCCAGCGGATGGCGGGCGGCAGGCCGAGATCGTCCAGCACGGACGGGTGCAGGTCGAGAGACAGTTGCCGTACCAGCTGCAGCAACTGCGCGATCATCACAGCGGCCTCCGCCGTCTGCTCCGCCATGGGCCCTGCGCCCGCCTGCCGGCGCAATTCCTGCAGGTGCATGTGGGCCGCGGTTAGCGCGCCGCCCACCTCGTCGTGCAATTCCCGAGCGATGTGACGGCGTTCCGTCTCTTGGGCACCGAGCAACTGCTGCGACACCAGCCTGAGTTCCTCCGAGTAGCTCTGGGCGCGCGCCTCCGCGGCTTTGCGCTCGGAGATATCGATGATGGAGGCGATCACGAAGCGGCCTTCGTGCGTCTGCACCGGGTTCAAACCGATCTCCACCGGCACCTGGGTGCCGTCCTTGTGCAGGCCGTACAGGTCGCGACCCACGCCCATGAGACGCACCTTCGGATCCCGGTGATACCCGGCGCGCAACGATGCATGTTGGCTATGAAAAGGCTGCGGCACCAGCATGTCCACCGACTTACCCAGCAATTCCTCACGCAGATAGCCGAACAGCTTCTCCGCCTGGGCGTTCGCCATGGCGATGCCGCCCTGCTCGCTCACCATCAATATGGCGCTGGGAGAACCTTCCACCATGGCCCGGAAGCGCTCTTCGGCGCGCAGGCGCTCGCTGATGTCATGGGAGATGACCTGCATGCCGCCGTCGGCCAGTCGGCGCAGGCTCGCTTCCACGGGTATGGCATGGCCATCCTTGTGGCGCAGCACCCGCTCGATGCGCAACGTCTCCAGGGGCTTGAGCCGGTCCACCTGCGCCGTGGTCTGGGGATCGGAAGGATGGAGCAGGGCCGGGGAGCGCGTGCGCAACAACTCCTCGCGGGTATAACCCAGCATGCGGCAGGCAGCGTCGTTGGCGTACAACATCACGCCCTTGGCGTCGCGCACCCAGATGCTGTCGGCGGCCTGCTCGACCAGGTCCACGTAACGCTGCTCGCTTTCGCGGCGGGCCTGCTCGGCCTGTTTCCGGCCGGTGAGGTCGTGGACGGTGGTCTGGATGTCGCCATTGCGCAGACGGCGGCTGCTGACCTCCACGTACAGGATCTGCCCGTCCTTGCGGCGCATGCGCTTCTCGAGATGCAGCGCTTCGCCCGCATGCAAGCGTCCGATCTGTGCGATGGTCTCCGCGTCAGTCTCATGCACCAGGTCGCGGATGTTGAGACGGGTGAGTTGAGCGCGCGTGTAGCCCAGCAGGGCGCACAGGGCATCGTTCACGAACAGGATCTCGCCGCTAGGCCTGCGCAAGAGGATGCCTTCCAGCGCTTGCTCCACGAGCTCGGCATAACGGTGCTCGCTCTCCTGCCTGGACTGCTCGGCCTGCAGGCGTTCGGTGACGTCCTGCACCGTGGACTGCAGATTGCCGTCAGGGAGGCGATGGGTCCTCGCTTCGATGAAGGCATCGCTGCCGTCCTTGCGGCGCATATGTGCCTTGGTCCAGACGGATTCACCCACCTTGAGTGCGTTGGTGCGCTCCAGGACCCCGGCATCGATGCTGCTCACCACATCCTGGATCTTCATCCGCAGGAGTTCGTCGCGCGTATACCCCGTCAAGCGGCAATAGGCGTCGTTCACCATCAAGATCTCGCCGCTGGGGCGCCGCAGCAGGAAGCCCACGATGGCTTGCTCTACCAGGTCGGTATAGTGATTCTCGTCCGCGCGGG
>DATIEQ010000058.1:0-3242 GCA_035455665.1 Gammaproteobacteria bacterium
CTCGAGAAGCCGCACTGGGTGGACAGGCAGAGCTGGTCGATGTCGGTGTGCTTGGCGGCTTCCTCGACGCGGCGCTTGATGAAGTCCTTGGACTCCAGCTCGCCGCGCTTGCTGGTGACGACGCCGAGCACGACGTGCTTGCCCTTAGGCAGGTAGCGCAGCGGCTCGAAGCCACCGGAGCGCTCGTCGTCCCACTCGCAGAAGAAGCCGTCCACGTCGAGCTTGTTGAAGAGGCTGTCAGCCACGAAGTCGTAGCCACCCTCGGCCGCCCACATCGACTGGTTGTTGCCGCGGCACATGTGCGTGGTGACCGTCATGTCCGCGGGCCTGCCCGCCAGGGCCTTGTTGATCGTGGCGATGTAGGTCTCGTGCTGGTGCAGCGGGTCGCCGCCGATGTTCTTGATGTGGTCGCGCTGCACCGGGTCGTTGATGTAGGCGAGGCTGGTGTCATCCAGCTGCAGGTAGCGGCAGCCGAGGTCGTAGAGCTGCGTGAGCTCCTGTCCGTACGCGACGCTGAGGTCGTCCCAAAACTGGCCGAGGTCCGGGTAGACATCGGCGGAAATCGCGTCACGGCCGCCGCGGTAGTGCACCATGGACGGCGACGGGATCGTCAGCTTGGCCGTCTGGCCCGCGGAGACGTTGTCGCGGACGAACGAGAAGGCGTCGGCGAAGATCGTCTGCGGCAGCGTGATCGCGGAGGTCACGTGCGCGGACGGCGGGGCCCACTCGTAGTTCTTGTCCTTGTTGTGGAACGCGACCCTGATGGTGTCGTCCCGGACCTTCTCGATGCCACCGAGCTGGTAAATGAAGTCCATGTGCCACGACGTGCGGCGCAGTTCGCCGTCGGTCGCCGACTTCAGGCCGACCTCGCCCTGCATACGAATGACCTCGCGGATCGCTTCGTCCTCGACCCGCTTGAGGTCCGCCGCGGTGATCAGGCCCTTGGCGAACTCGTCGCGGGCCTGGTGCACCTTCTTGGGCCGCAGAAGGCTGCCAACATGATCGGCACGGAAAGGCGGACGGGCGTTGTCGGCCATGCGGCGAGCTCCTTGTGCTTGGGCTTTGGTTATACACGTCCTGATTTGTGGCGTGGTCAGGTTAATGGTAGACAACTGTGCCGCTGCTACGGTAACCAGCCCCCTCCATCGTGACCTTGTCATATACCGATGCACGATATATATCTGTCTTATGACTATCCGCCCGATGCACGAGGCGACCTTTCTGATCCTCACGGCGCTGGCGACTGGCAGCCAGCACGGGTACGGGATCATCAGCGAGGTCACCGACATCTCCGAAGGGCGGGTCAAGCTCCGGCCCGGCACCCTCTACACGGCCCTGGACCGGCTGCGGACGGACAGGCTGATCGACGTGGACCGGGAAGAGATCGTCGACAACCGCCTGCGGCGCTACTACCGGCTGACGCCGCTTGGCGGACAGCGCCTCGCGGCCGAGGCTGCCCGGCTCCAGGCGAACGCGCACGCCGCGATGAAGCGGTTGAACCCTGCGCCAGAGGTGAGTTGGTAAGGTGCGGCCGCATCTCGGTACGGTCGTCCCATGCTGTCTTCCCAGGAGACCAACGCAGCCGAGTCCCTGCTCGCCGGGGCCTGGGGGCCGGACGTCACCGTAGCCGCCGCCGAGAAGATCTGGGGCCGGAGGCACATCCTGCGGCTGAGCCTTTCCGACGGGCGTTCGGTCGTGCTCAAGCGAGGCAGGTCCGCCGGCTCCGCGCATCACGCTTCGAGCTTTACCGCCGAGGTCACCGCGCTTTCGTTCCTCAACGGCATGTCGACGCCGGTGGCACCCCGGCTGGTTGGAGCGGACGACTCCCTGCTGATCATGGAGGACCTAGGGCCCGCCTCGTCCCTCGCGCATTCACTACTCGCTGGTGACCCGGCGCGGGCTCGCACGGACCTGGTCGCCTATGCCCGGGCCCTCGGCACGATGCACGCCTGGTCGGCGGGACGCAGCGCCGAGTTCGCGTCGCTTGCGCCGCCTGCCACGGACGGTGTGCCTGAGCCGCACTGGATAGCCGCCAGCACCAGGGGTAAAGAGCCTTTCCTCGGCGTCGCTGCTCAACTGGGCTTGCCCTCCGGGGGCATCGAGTCCGAGATCGATTCGCTGCCGTCGCTCATGCGCGGTCCCGGCGATGCTCACACCGGCTTCGTGCACAGCGACGCGTGCCCGGATAACACGCACATCCCTCGCGGGGGCGGCGAGTGCAGGATCTTCGACTTCGAGACTTCGGGCTGGGGGCCCGTCGCGCTTGACTTCATCTACCTGCTCGCACCTTTCCCCAGTTGCTGGTGCTTCGCTTCGGTGCCCGCCGCGGTGGCCGATCCGGCTATTGCGGCGTACCGGGAGGTCATGAAAAGCGCGGGGATCACGCTCGGCCCATCATGGGACGTTGCGGTGGCTGCCGCGCTCGGCGGCGTGGTCGTGGCGCGCGGCCCGGCACTCGCTCACGCCCTGGACGAAGACCGGGACTGGGGCACGACCACAGCGCGACCACGTGCGCTGACCTGGCTGGCTAGCTTCGCGGCGGCAACTGCACGGGCTGGAGTGCTGCCGCGCCTGCACGCCTTGGCGTTGGCAATGCAGTCCTTGCTATCCGAACGCTGGCCTGACGCGGTCACCCCCGACTATCCAGCGTGGGGCCGCCCCGGCATCCCGCTAGCCCTACTCCCGAGAGGCTGGGATTCGGAGAGCTAGGACCATATAAGCCCGTCTAGGGCTGTATAGCTCTGGCGGTATGGAGCTATATGGCCCGGTATTGCGCTGTCAGCGCCTGGAGGCGAGGCCAGATGGCGGCGAGCACCTGATCGACTTCCATGGGCATGAGGCACTGCAGGTCGCCGCCGTCTTCGATCTGGTACGCGAGGTCCAGGACCGGCCCTTCGCCCATCGCGCGCAGCGTCGCTTCGAAGCCTTCGTCGCCGAGGCGGGGATTGCCAAGCCGAAACCGCGAAATCAGCAGGCCGAAGGCGCCCAGCTCGTCGTCACGCGGCCCAAACCGCTGCGCTGACCGGCGTCGTCGCTGTCCCTCGCGCGCGGCGAGCTTGCCGAATTCGTGGTAGCCGTCCCAGTAAACGTCATGACCGGCGAACCGCACGGTCCCAATCCGGGATAGACGGATAGCGCCCGCGCACTGCAAGCATGGCTGAAGGGTGCTGGTGAGCACCAGGTTCTGGTCCTTGCGGAATCCAAGCCGCGCAAGGACGTTCATTTCCGCGTGCGCGAGGGAT
>DATIEQ010000059.1:0-4600 GCA_035455665.1 Gammaproteobacteria bacterium
GTTCCAGATCCCGGCGGCGGACTTCGGCCGCGCGGTCAAGTTCTACAACCGCGTGCTCAAGAAGGAGCTTAAGGAAGAGACCCTGCTCGGCGAACGCATGGGCATCTTCCCCTACGACACCGACGGCGAAGGCATCAGCGGGGCGGTCACCGAGGCTCCCTACCTCAAGCCCAGCCTGGACGGGAACAACGTGTTCCTGCTGGTGGACGGCGAGCTGGACGAGGCCCTGCAGCGGGTGGAATCCGCCGGAGGCCACGTCATGACCCCGAAGACGCTGTTGGGGCCGGACATGGGCCACTTCGCGGTCATCTGCGATACCGAAGGGAACCGGGTCGGGCTACACTCCCGGGCCTGAGCATCCAATCGACAGGTACGCGCCTCCAGGGACGTGAGATTTTGCTCTATGGCAAGGCGCGGACGGCCGAGAAACCGGAGCGTACTCCGACGGTACGTGAGGATTTCGAGGCCGGCCGCAACGCCGCCAGAGGGCGTAAAGATCCGTCCCTTGAGGCGCGAGGGAGTGCAGCGACCGTTATGCGACGTGCCGACAGATTGTTCCAGATCATCCAGTACCTTCAAGGACGAAGGCTGGTCACGGCGCGGCAGCTGGCGGAGCGGCTCGAGGTCTCGGAGCGCACCGTCTACCGGGACGTGCAGGATCTCGTGCTCTCGGGCGTACCCATCGAGGGGGAAGCCGGCGTCGGCTACATGCTGCGCGCCGGCTTCCACCTCCCCCCGCTGATGTTCACTCCCGAGGAGATGGAGGCGCTGGTCACCGGCGCGCGGCTGGTGAAGGCCTGGGCCGGCAACACGCTCGCGAACGCCGCCGAGCAGGCGCTGGTCAAGATCGAGCACGCGCTTCCCCCCAAGCTCAAGGAGAAGTTCGGCGACACCCGCCTCTTCGCCCCCGGCTTCCACCAGTACAGCCAGTACGGGCCCCAGCTCGACAAGCTGCGCCACGCCATCAACGGCCGGCGCGTGCTGCATCTCGACTACATCCGCGAGGACGGCGGGAGTTCGGCGCGGGACGTCAGGCCGCTCGGCCTCTTCTTCTGGGGCGCGGTGTGGACGCTCGCCGCCTGGTGCGAGCTCAGGAACGACTACCGCAGCTTCCGCGTGGACCGCATCCAGAAGCTCGTGGAGTCGGATCGACGCTTCGAGGAGACGAAGGAGATATCCCTGGAAGCCCTGTTCGCGAAGTACCGCGCGAGCCAGGCCGAGGGCTGAGCGCCGCGCTTCAGTAAGGCGTGCCGTCCTTGTGGGTGAAGCGCCACTTGCCGTCCTTGTCCAGGCTGGCCTGCAAGTCGTCGTCGGGATAGCTGCCGGCGTCGCCGGGCGTGCGGTCGCCGATCTCGAGATACACCACCTCTTCCGGCGAGCGGTTCACGAGATGATGCCCATCGCCCGTGCCCGCCTTGAAGCCGGCGCACATGCCCGGCGTGAGCGGCGTCTCGCCCGCGTCGGTCACCAGCACCGGGCGGCCCGCGAGGATGTAGACGAACTCATCCTGCTTGCTGTGGGCGTGGCGCAGCGCGGAGATGCCGCCCGGGGCGAGCCGCGTCAGGTTCACGCCGAAGTTGGTCAGGCCGAAGACATCGCCCAGCGGGCGCTTCTCGCGGCCGGCCATGCGCGAGGCGAAGGGCTCGGGGTAGTTCGTGGACTTGGCGCGGGGCGCGGCTTCGCGGGCCACGATGGCCGTGAGGAAGGTCTTGGTCAGCATGGGGACTCCGGGTCGTAGCGGCGTGTTCGGCTCGCTGACAGAGACCAGCTTAGACCCGGGAATATTCCACCCGGAACTACCCCTCAGGGCGCGGCGCTCTCGCGGCAGGTGGAGGGCAGGTCCGCGGCGAGCGCGGGCCTTACGCCGCCGGGGCCGCAGTGCCAAGTCGCGCCGCCGTCCTCGGTGCGGAGCACGAAACCGTGGTCGTGCAGGCGGTGCTGGTAGCGCTCGTCGGCGAAAGTCACCACGAAGGCGCAGGCCTGCTTGTAGCACTCGGTCACCCGGATATCTCGGCTGTATCCATCGCTCGGCAGGTCCAGCTTGTCCGGCAGTTTGCCGGAGAGATCCTCGGGCCACTGGCCGTCCTTCACCGCCGTCGCCGCCAGCATGACGGCAGCGGCCTGCGCGGACGCGACGGCCGCCCTGCTCTGCTTGTGGGTCTCGAAGCTATCCGTGGCCGGCAGGCCGATGGCGAGGCTCAAGCCGACGATGAACACCAGGGCGCGGACGCCGCCGTATCTGATGGGGATATAAGGCAGGAGCACCAGGCCCGCCACGAAGAGCGAGAGCGCCGAACTGACTGGCCCGTCTTCCCACAGGATGAGGCCCGCCGCCAGCATCACGCCGATGCTGAGCAGCGTCGCGAGGCCATCGATGGCGCGCTGGAAAAGTTTCTTCGCGCCGGAAGGCGATGTTTGCGCCTGGTCTGTCATACGACCTCTCGGCGCAAGACCCTAAATGAATGCCGCTGCCGAAACGCCGAAGCGCTTCGCGAGCCGCTTGATCTGCCTTGCGTTCAGGTCGCGTTTCCCCCGTAGCACCTCCGAAACCACGCCCTGGCTGCCGATCTCCGGCAACTCCGACTGCTTCAAGCCGTGCTGCCGCATCAGGAACTTGAGCACCATCACCGGACTCGCCGCCGGGATGTGCATGTTATCTTCCTCATAGCGCTCGATGAAGACACCCAGCGCGTCCGCCAGCTCGCTCAAGGGATGCTTCTCATCTTCACCGATCTCGTCGAGGATGGCGTCCAGTATCTCGACCGCGCGCGCGTGGTCGGTCTTCGTGCGCAGCGTGCCCAGCGGCACCTTGGCGCGCAGCCGGCGGTACTCTCCTACCATGTCGTTCATCTGATTGGACGTCATATTCACTCCTTCCACTTGCCCCGATCATACTCGGCGTGGGCCAGCACATGCCGGATGTAGACCTTCTTGCGGTTGCAATGGATCACGGCGATCAGCCTGTACTTATTACCGCCGATGTCGAACACCGTGAATTTGCCGACCTTGTCCGCCGTCCCGAATGAGCGCCTGATCTCCGCAAAAGTGCCGAAATCGGATTTGGACATGATGGCGTACCAAGACTGCAGGGGTTCTGAGGCTTCCGGATGCCTGGCCGCGAAGTCGCGCAGTCGTTTTCTTGTTATGACATGCACGGCAAGAGTATATATCTCATAATGAGATATTACAAGCGTGGCAGAAAGGGCGGGCCCGATTGCCCGGCCCGCCCGTCAGGAAGGCTTGGTCAGATGCCGATCAGCAGGGCACCGAAGAAGGCGCGGGTGAGCCGCGACAGCGACGAACGACCGAACAGGGATGTACGGGCCGGACCCAATTGTGGAGCAGGATAGCGAAGCAAATGGGCGCTCGGCTCAGCCAGAGGCCGGGACTCCTGGAGCGTCAACCCTCCCCTCTGTACCCCCCGTGGCAATATGTATTTTTTGTGACAGAAAGACGCTCAGGAAACCGCAGGCAATCGTTCGATCAGAAAACCACAGTCCAGGATCGCTGACTAGTCCCTCCCCCATCTCAGCGCCGGCTCAATGTGTCAATACAAGACCTGACCCCGATTCCCCCTTGACCCCGATTCCCCGATTTTGGTTAGGTCTTGATCATGGCTGCACGGCCCAGTTCTCCACCTTCAGTTTCGGCACGCGCTTGAACTCTCGGGCGTTGTTCGTGACGAGGACGCAAGCTTCAGCAAGGGCATGGGCCGCAATCCACAGGTCGTTGGCACCGATGGGTGAGCCCTTGCGTTCCAGGGTGGCGCGTAACTCCCCGTATCGCTCGGCCGCCTCCGCCGGCAAGGCGAGCGGCGGGACCGCCTCGGCCAGCGCATCGAGATTGCGCCGCGCCTGCGCCGGCTGACGGCTCTTGGCGGCGCCGAACTGCAGTTCGCCCCAGGTGACCACCGACATGCCGACCGCACCCGCGGGCACGGCCTCGAGCCGTTCCACGATCCGGGGATGGCGGGTGTTCAGCCAATAGATGCAGATGTTGGTGTCGAGCAGATAGCGCTGGGCCATCAGAAGGGTCCGCGATCTTCCGGGGAAGGATCCTTACGGACTGCCGCGAAGAAATCCGCCGGCATGGGCGGCAGGTCCCGGAAGAGCTCGCTCAAACGCTGTCCCGCGTTCACGCGCCGCTCCCGCAGCACCACCTCTTCGCCGCGGCGGAAGATGTCCACCTGCTTCGCCCTGAAGCGGAACTGTTTGGGCAAGCGCACCGCCTGGCTGTTGCCGGACTTGAAGACCTTCGCCGTGCTCATGGGCGCACCTCAAACGTATATACATATAGTATATACGCAAACAAGGACCGAGCAAGCGGGGCGGGCCGGAGCTGGCGATCCGGCCCGCCCGTCGGGATGCGGGTCTAGAGGTACATCAAGGCCAGGCGGAGCACTCCCATCAGGCTCGGCGCGTCCGTGGTCATGCCAGGATTTGTGGGGCCCATGCTCCGGAGTTGCCCGAGAGCGAAGGCGGAGGGCGTGATGCCAATCAGCATGGCGGCAGTCAGGAAAGCGAGTGTGAATTTGCGCATGGTCATTCTCCCTCTTTGAGATTTACCCCTGTGCATCCATATATCAAAGCTTGAACGGATT
>DATIEQ010000060.1:0-14238 GCA_035455665.1 Gammaproteobacteria bacterium
TGACGCCGAGCAGGATGAGGCCGCCGAAGAACATGCGGTAGAAACCGCTCTCCGTGGGCGGCACGTGCACCAGCTTCACGAACACCGCCGAGAAGCTGATCGCGATGGCGCCGAGAACTAATTCCAGTTGCCACATGCACATCGGCTCCGCGTCGAGGCGCGCAAGAGCTTAACATGCTGAGGCAATGCCAAGATGCGAGAGACTAAAGACACTAAAGAAATTGGCCGCCTGGCGGCGGCCAATTTAGGAGATTTCTCCAGGCGAAAAGCGAAATTCTATTGCTTCAGGATCTCGTTGATCGCGTCGATCTCTTTCTGGTACTCGTCCAAATACAGTTGATGGTCTCTAACCCACAAGGCGTGTTCGCTAGTGTGACTGGGGTCCCCCGCTAATTTTGTCGATTCTTTTTCTTGCTGTTTCGCAGTCATATTTTTCTGTATCTTGGGCAATACGGTATTTCGATAGTAATCTTTGAACGAACTGTCACGCTGCTCAAACTTGTTCCCATTCCAGACGTATATATCGTCAAGTTCTGGAGATGGCGTCGCCGTCCCAACCAAGTCCCCCAATCTGCGCGGGACGACGATTTCGTGCTTACCATCTTTGTTGATATCGACCACGATTGCATCTATGTCGTCTTCGAATCCGAGCGTGTTCGTCTTGAGCTCGGTCATACTGAGTTTGCCGTTCTTGTTATCGACGATCGCCAATGTCCTGTAAAACGGGCGCTCTGGACCAGAAGAATTTACGACAGCAACAAACTGATAGGACCCGTCGTTATGCAACTGCGCAAACTCGTATGGGCCGACGGTCGCCGGCACATTATTGGCCCACACGGGATTGTTGGCATTTGCCTGCACATACATGTCATTAATGAATGACTCCACCGACGCTTTATCAGGCAATAGAGCCTTTACGTCTTCAATATGCTGCGCATCCCAACGCTTATATCCCAGCTGAGTCGTCACCGAATCGGCATGTGCAGCCGTGACGAATCCAGTAATAAGCAGTCCCGCGCAAATGAAAAACTGATTTCCCGTTATCGACATGGCGCGCCTCCGTTTCGGATCTGGCAACCGTTCAAAACCCCTTGGACATACGTGTAATCATCAGACCCAACCGCAGCCGATTCCCATTGGAACTTCTTACTGCCAGGGATTGGCTCCGGGATATAGTATTCCTCGTTTAGTGGGTTGTTAGGGTCTCCAAGCCCCGCATACAACACCAGCGCTTGGTCCTCTAGTTCCTGGGCGGTCAATCTCCGCAAGCCCGGGAAATCCTTCTTATCCTTCAAAACTTGGTTTTCGAGAGCCTGGGCTAGTGTGAGTTTTTGCTGAAAAAGTGCCGCGGCTGCGCTGGCATTGTCCTTCCAATTCCAAGCGTGATCCATGGACAGAGGAACCTGCATGAGGCCGATGTATGCACCAATTGGAAATTTTCCTGCAGGACTCTCATGTGGCCAAAAGCCCTCCACACCGTAGAGGACCTCGTCGAAGAATTGTAGATAGCTGCTTTCTTCCTGCGCAATCCCAGTGAGAAGCCTAGGTGTAGCGCCGTTATAGAGACTCTGTAGAAGGTTGCTTATCACGGTAGGTGACGCATTAGCACCAACAATGTATGCGTACTTTACCGAGTCTGCGTTCGTATTCCCTTCATTGGCGTCGACGGTAAGGCGGCCGCCTTCTGACGGAAACGAATGCAACACTTGCGTATTTGTAGTGCTTTGGAACGTAACCACTTGTGGAGATGGCACAAGGCTCGCACCGTAGCCGCTGCTCGGCAAATAATCGAGAGTGACGGTGAAATTCACCGTTGCCCCTGAATTTTGTGAATCGGTATTAGCGAAGCCAATATTGTTGGCGGCAGTGAAATCGGTGTCATTCAGTGTAAATACGTCGTCAACGTGGGGTGCGGTAATTACCAACGTCGACGGCAGAATCTGGTACGTCAAATTTGTATAAGACGCTGCTGACCCGTCGTTCGTATCAACTTCAATTCTGTGTACACCCTGAACAAGTTTACCAGTCAGCCCGTCGAGAAGACAGGGCGGAATTGGGATATGGCAATAGCCAGTTGCGAGATATGAAGCAGAACAATCAATCGATGGATTGGTCGTAGAATCAATAGATGCGTTCAAAGACATGAGTAAGCGATTATCAACGCTATAAAGGAAGATGTTATATCCTCGCGCTCCAGACGCATCCAAACTTACGTATCCCCCCATCGCGAGATGTCCTGATCCATCCGGATTCACGAAATCGGCGTCCAGGCCGTTATACCAGTCTGGCTGCGGAAATCCCGAGTTCGCGCCGACAGCGATGCTGATTCCTCCGTTGCCGCCGATAGGCTCGAAGCCCGGTTGGAAGCTAGTGGGGGAGATGCTGAAGACAGTTCCTTTGTTCGCGTACTAGCTGGTGATGAAGGTGCCAGCGGGAAAGTCGCTGAATTGTTGAATTACCACAGGTACCGGGCTGTTTGGCGGGCAAACGGTCAAATCCGCAGACGCTGCTCTACACAACAAACAGCACAACGGCGCTGCAAGCAGCCGTAACAAGTTTCAAAGTTGTAAACCCCTAGACGGTGTTGTCCCTAAAATCGAGCCGAGCCGAAGCTATGCAGGCGGGCCCACTTTTTTCTTCTAGGGGCGAAATTTAAGTATTTTCCCTTTTTATGTCAACGTACGTCGTTACCGCCACTGAAATCGCTTAGGGACAATGATCATTTTTTCGTAGTGCGCGATGATTATCAATGCGTGCTGAAACTATCGCTTCGCTCCGCGTGGGATTCTGTGCCCACGAGACCATATACATTCGCGTGCGTCAGAGCTAGGCCGAGCCGAGTGAGATTCCTAATGACTAAGAGCCGCCTCAAGTTCCGCAAAGGTATAGGCGATGCCGCTCGTCTCGACGGGCATGCCGAGCTGGCGGCTCATGCGGGTGGCGGAGAAGATGCCGCGGATGGCGTAACCGGCCACGCCGCGCTCGATGACGAGCGCGTGCTGCCGGCCCGTGCGCTTCAGGGTCTGCAGGACGTCGCCGACGCGCCCATCCGTCACTTCCTCGAGGGGGATGGTCTCGAGGCGGTCCACGGTGGTCATGATGTCGCTCACGCGGATGTCGCGGTGGCTCACGCCCATGTCGCGCTGGAAACGCACCGGCCGCTCGCCCTTGAGGTCGTTGAGAGTGATGATCCCCAGGAGGTCGCGGCTCTCGCCGGTGACGAACAGGAGCTTCACCTTGGCGTGGCGCATGTGGTCCTCGGCCTTGTCGAGACCCGCTTCGGGCTCGATGGTGGCGGCGGACACCAGGGCGAGGTCGGTCATGGCGTCGAGCGCCGGGTGCGCGAGGGTGAGCTGCTCAGGCAGCGTCTGGCCGGGTTGTTTCAGGAACGTGCCCGGCGGCGCGAGCCGGACCGGCAGAGGTTTGTAAGGAAGACCCATGTGGCCTCCTCATTCCATGACGGCGGCGGAGACGGATATCGCTGCCGAGGTCGTCATGACTAGCAGTCGCGATAAAAACGAGAGATTTTGACCTCTGGCTAGGCGCGCGAGGCGAGCAGGAGGGAGCGTACTTTTGGTGTACGTGACCGACTGCGAGCCCGAAGCGCAACGACGCCAGAGGGCAAAAGATCCGTTTTTATTATAGCTCCGCCCACATGCGCATGAGATTGGCACGAACCTTCGCGGCTTTCATGGCTTCCGGCGCACTGGGGGCCACCCCCCGGGCCCAGCGGGCCAGTTCCGCCAGCTCCATGAGGACGTCGCGGCGGGATTCTTCGCGCACGAAGCTCTGCGCCCAGGTGACGGCCGCGTAGCGGCTGCCGCGGGTGACCGGCTCGACCCGGTGGATGGTGTTGGAGTTGTAGACGATGGCGCTGCCGGCGGGCAGGCGCAGCGGCTGGCCCTGCACGTCACTGTTGATCACGAGGCCGCCGCCTTCGTAGTCGGACGGGTCGCTCAGGAACACAGTCACGGACACGTCGGCACGCACGAATTCGCCGCTGCCCATCACCGCGTTGTCCACGTGGCTGCCGTATTCCATGCCGGCGTCGTAACGGTTGAAGAGCGGCGGCAGGAGGCGCATCGGCAATACACGCAGCGCGAAACCCTCATGCTGCATGAGCGCGGTGTTGACGCTCTTGCGGCAACTCGCCAGGCCCTCTTCCTGCTCCGCGACCTGCAGGTTGCGCTTCACGGCGCGCACTGCCTCGCCGGCGGTGGCGCGGCCATCCGCGAAGTTCGCGGTCTTCAGCACCTCGCGGATGCGCGCCACTTCGGCGGCGTCCAGCAGTCCGTCGATCCTGAATTGCATGTGCGTGTCCTTAGTACGTCCCCGCACCATGAAACTCGCTGGGGCAACCGCTGTCAATACGCGCGCAGGGCAGTCCGGCCCCGTGCTACAATACGCGCCTCGCAATTCCCGTCTTTCGCGGCAGTTCCCCCCGTGCCCTCAAAGAAAATACGCATCACCAACGTGCATCTCGACCTCGGCGCCGGGAGGCGCGGCACCGACATGGGCTCCTCCGCCATGCACGTGGCGGGCGTGGTGCCCGCGCTCGAGAAGCTCGGCCACAAGGTGGTCGGCATGCACAACATCGGCCAGATCGCCATGGAGGCCGCCGAGATCGGCGACAAGCACGCGCGTTATCTCGGCGTCATCAGCGAGGTGTGCCGCGACCTCGCCGGCACCGTCGAGGACACCATGGACAAGGGCGAGTTCCCGCTGGTGCTGGGCGGGGACCATTCCCAGGCCATCGGCACCGTCTCCGGCATGGCCAAGTCGCTGCGGCGCCAGGGCAAGGAGCTCGGCGTGTTCTGGTGCGACGCACACACCGACATCAACACCCCCGAGACCAGCCCCTCCGGCAACATCCACGGCATGCCGCTGTCGGTGCTGCTCGGCCGCGGACCTAAGGAGCTCACGGCCATCGCCGGCCGGGCCCCGGCCCTCAAGCCCGAGAACGTGGTGATCTTCGGCGTGCGCCAGGTGGACGCCAAGGAAGCCGCGGCGGTCAAGGAACTGGGCGTGCGCGTGTACACCATGAGCGAGATCGACGCCCGCGGCGCCAACGCCTGCCTGGAGGAAGCCATGGGCATCCTCAGCAAGGCGAGCGGCGGCATCCATCTCTCCTACGACTTGGACGGCTCCGACCCGACAGTAGCCCCGGGCGTGGGCACACCGGTACCCGGTGGGCTCAACTTCCGCGAGTCGCACCTCGTCTGCGAGGTGGTGGCGAAGACCGGCAAGCTGGTGGGCATGGAAGTGGTGGAACTGAATCCCACCATGGATATCGAAAACAAGACCGGGAAATTCGCCGTTTGGTTAATCCAGTCTGCATTAGGTCGTACAATTCTCTGATTAACTTGAAGCTGCTGCGCTCGCGATAGCGTCGTTGCGGTCCGGCTCGCCCACGAGCCTTGCTCGTGGCCCAGGGCGAACTTGCGTTCGCCCGTTCGCCGCATGCGGCGAACCCTCACGTACTATCATGTTGTCGGCGGCCTTCGCTTTTGACCAGGGATGGTCTTATGCCGCGGAGGACAGGACGTCCGAGAGCGGCCGCGACGCTTCAAGAGCACACCCGAAGATCTCGCAGGAGAACGAAGATGGGCAAGCGCGTGAAAGAGTTCAACGAGTTCCGCGCCCGCATGAACGAGCGCATCCTCGCCGAGGACAACCGCGTCATCAAGCGGGTGTTCTCCGTCGATAGTCTTACTTATCAAGATGGCGCGCTGCCCAAGAAGACGAAAGAACTCCTGGGGCTTTCCACTTCGATGGTCTTGCGCTGCGACGACTGCGTCGCCTACCACATCGGCCAGTGCATCGAGTCCGGCTGCTCGAAGGACGAGATCGTGGAAGCCATGAGCGTGGCGCTGGTCGTCGGGGGTACTATCGTCGTCCCCCATATGCGCAGGGCTATAGACTTCATGGATGAGATGCTGGCAGAAAAATAAGACTCCAGGTTTCTCCGCGACGATTCCATCGACTGCCTTCTCCCGCCCGTCTGCGACCTTCTGACGCGCCCGCGCATCCTTGAGGGGGTGGGCGGCAACGGCTCTGGCTGTTTCAGCCCCGATGCCCCAAAACCCGCATCAGGAGCCGGACATGCGCTCACGATCATTGGCGTCCCTCGTCTCGCCTTTCATGAGCCTGTTGATGCAGGCGGGGTCGGCGGCCATGCCGCCCACCGCCACCCTGACCCTCGAACCCTACCTGCGCGAACAGGCGGTGGTGCATGCCACCGTCGACGGGCAGCCGGGTACGTTCCTGTTCGATACCGGCGAAGGGGTGTCGAGTTTCTCGCCGGCATTCGCGAAGAAGATCGGCTGCCGGCCGTGGGGGCGCATCAGCGGCTTCCGCATGTCGGGCGAACGGCTCGACAACCCGCACTGCGACGGCGTCACGTTCATGCTCTCGGGCAGGCCGTTCACGGCTCCGGTGGTGAGCCTGATCGACATCATGGCGTTCCTGGGCTCTGACGTCCCGCCCGTGGACGGCGCCCTCGGTCTCGACCTGTTCGCCGGCCGCGCCGTCACCATCGTACCGCGCAGAGCCATCATCATCGAGAGTCCGGAGAGCCTCGCGGCGCGGATCGCGAAGGCCCGCGAGCTCCCCGTGCGCATCGTGCGGGATGCGGAAGGCGCGGCCCTAGCCGTGGACGGCGCGGTGCGCACGCCCGACGGCCTCGCCTGGATGGAACTGGACACGGGTAATGGCGGTTCCCTGGTGATCGGCAACCACATCGCTCCGCTCTTGGGCCTGAAGGCCGACATCTCGACCCCCACGCAGGCCAGCTTCACGCTCGCGAACGGGATACAGGTGAAGGGCCTGGCCCGGACCCGCGATCTCATCATGGACGGAAACATCGGCGCCCAGTTCCTGAACGATTGGGTGCTGACCTTCGACTTGGAACACGGACGCGCGTGGCTCGCGCCGATGACGGCGGAGACCGTCCCGGGCGGCGCCGGCGAATAAGCCTATCTCTGGGTCTTGCCGGGGGCGAGGCGCGCCAGGTTGCGCTGGAACCGGTCCACGCCTTCCGCGAGATCCCCGAGCTTGTCCATGCGCCCGCCCATGGCGGCGGACAGGGCGGCGATGCGGTCCGCGGGCGAGGGATGGGTGGCCAAGAGGAGCTGCATGCGGTTGCTCTTGGGATCCACGCTCTCCAGGGTCTGCAGCACCGCCATGAGGCCGTAGGGATCGTAGCCGGCGCGCGCCGCCAGCACCACGCCCATGCGGTCGGCGTCGAACTCGTCATCCTTGTCCAGGCCCTTGGAATACAGGTTGCGGCTCGCGTCCGCCACCTTGCTCAGGAGTTCCGAATCGTGGCCGCTCTGCTGCAGCTCGTACTGCGCCGCCTGGCCCGCCAGGTCCAACTGCGCCGCGTGCTGCAGGGCCTTCAGGTGGTGCTTCAGCACCACGTGGGTGATCTCGTGCCCCAGCACGCCGGCGAGCTCCGCTTCGCTGTGCATGCGCGCGAACAGGCCGCGGGTGATGAACACGTAGCCGCCCGGGGCCGCGAAGGCGTCGATGTCGTCGGAGTCCACCACGGCGAAATGCCAATTGAGGTCCGGCCGGTCGCTCTGCAGCGCCACCCACAGTCCCACCCAATTGACGTAGTGCTGCACGACGGGATTGTCGATGGGCTTGGCCGCGCCGAGCAGCGTGGCGGCGGCGGCGCGACCGATCTCCTCCTCCTGCTGCTGGTCGGCAGGCTTCACCGCCTGCTTCACGGTCTTCAAGGTGTTGAACAGGTTGCCGATGTCGATGTCCGCGACGGCCACCGCGGGCAAGGCCGCGAGGATCAGCACGGGCAAGAATGCGCGGCGTGCCATGTCAGCGGCCTCCCGCCGGCGGCAGGTAGTCCACCTTCTGGGCCTGCGCGGGAAGCTTGCCGGCGAAGTCGCGCGCCTCGGGGGGCTTCGCGGTCCAGGCGTTCAGCGCCGTCACCGCCTGGGGATCGGGTCTGGCGTTCTGGATGTCGCCGGTGTTGAGGCCGCGCACGCCGGTGGTGGCGGTGGTGCCGCTCGCCCCGCTGCGGCCGCTCTCGAACAGGGCGGCCACGTCGCCGGCCCCGCCGCCCGCGGCGGTGGCGCTGCTGTCGAAGCGCAGGCTGGCCATGGGGATCCAGCCGTCCTGGCCGGAGGCGAGGCGCACGTGGTACCAGCCGCCATGCCGCTCGAGGATGCTGACGCCGGTGTTGCCGGGCACGGCCGCCAGCACCTTGGCGTCGGAATACGGGCCGTCGTTCAGGCTGGTGTTGAGGGTGGTCACGGCATCGTAGGGCGCGGCGCCCTGCACCGCGCCGAGCACCAGGAGCAGCACCGCGCTCAGAACAAAAGCTCGTCTCACGCCTGCTTCTCCCGCGGTTCGAACAGGTCCACCGCCTGCTCCCGGCCCTTCACTTTATAGGTACCCCGGGGGATGAAGTCAAAGGCGTCGCCGCAGCGCTCGCGGGTGGCGGCGGAGACGAGCACGCGCGCCACGCCCTTGGTCTGCCCTTCGATGCGGCTGCCGAGGTTCACCGTGTCGCCGATGACGGTGTACTCGAGCTTGTTCTCCGAGCCCATGAAGCCCACCACCGCCGGGCCCGTGTGGATGCCGATACCGACGTCGAACACCTCGGCGAGGTCGCCCAGGTCCTTGCGGAAGTCGAGCAGCACCTTGCACATCTCCACCGCCGCGGCCACCGCGTGCTGCGCCTGGTCCGGGTCGGCCATCGGCGCGCCCCAGAAGGCCATGATGCAGTCGCCGATGAACTTGTCCATGGTGCCGCCGTGGCGGAACACCACCTCCACCTGGCGGGAGAAATAGCGGTTGAGGATGCTCACCACCTGCTCCGGGGTGCGGCTCTCGGAGAGCGTGGTGAAGCCGCGGATGTCGGAGAACAGGACCGTGATCTCGCGGCTCTCCGGGGCCCGGTCCAGGAGGTTGCGCTTGGTCTTGACGAGCTCCGCCACCACCCGCGGGTCCACGAAACGGCCGAACATGCCGACCGCCATCTGCCGCTCGCGCCGCTCGCGCAGGTACTCGGCGAGCGCCATGGTGACGAAGAACAGCCAGGCGAAGAGCAGCGGCTGCGCGGTGGGGATGAGCCAGCGTCGGTGCAACAGCAGGTCGCCGAGCAGGAGCACCAGGGGCGTCGCGACGATGAGCGCCACGGCGGTGCGGAAGGGGCCGAGCCCGAGGCCGATGAGGCCGGCGACGCCGAGCACCAGGAAGGCCGAGAGCAGCGCGCCCAGCCAGTCCGGCGTGCGTCTGAGCCAGTCCCCGTCCTTCATGTTCGAGAGGGCGGTGGCGAGGATGTCGACACCGGGATAGGCGGCGGAGAGCGGCGTCGGGTGCACGTCGCCCAGACCCGCGGCGTTGGTGCCGATCACCACGATCTTGTCCTTGAACTCGTCGGCGGGGCGCTGCCGCACGCGCCGCTGCAGGTCCGAGTACAGGTCGTAGAAGGGCACGTGGGGCACGTCGCCCACCCGCCCGCGCCAGTTGAGGATGAAGGAGTCGTCTTCGGGGAGCTCGTAGCCGAGCAGCTCCGCCACCTTCGCCGGCAGGGAGGGCAGCTTCCAGCCGTAGGCGTCGTAGTGGTTGTAATAGCGCCGGCCCACCTTGTCCCCGTCCTGCAGGAAATTGATGATGCCGACCCGCCCGGTGACGGCGAGCTGCGACAGGGGGAAGAGCATGGCGACGCGGGCCTCCGGGTCCGCCTCCGCCCCCGGCTCGAAGCCGAAGGCCGAGGGATATTCCCGTAGCAGCGCGCCCTTGCTGTCGTCCGCGCCATCGAGGCGGACCAGCGGGAAGAACACCCGGTCGCTCGCCGCGGTGGCCTGGATGAGGTAACGGTCGTCGTCGGGGCCGTGGCTGCTCGGGTCCACGAAGTAGATGTCGAACACCACCGCCTTCGGCTGTTCGGCGAGGATGCCCTGCACCAGTTCCGCGTACATGGCCCGCGGCCAGGGCCAGCCGGTGCCGAGCTGCTGCTGGGCGGCCAAGAGGCTCGCCTCGTCCACATTCACCACCGCCACCCCCGCGTCCGGCGGGCGCGAGGCGGCGTTCATGCGCACCAGCATGTCCTGCAGCGGATGCTCGACCACCGTGATGCCGTGCAGCAGGAAGAAATCCGCGCCGATGAACGCGAGGAACAGGGCGAGCAGCGCGTATTTGCCCTTGAACCAAGCCGGCTTCTGCATGTCCCCTCCGCCGTTACCGGCTCCCATTTCATCTGAAAAATCCATCCCAGGATTTTTCAGACTCGGCGAGTGCGGTGCATCCCTGCACCGCATAAATGCACCTCGTATTATGCGGCGCTTTCACCAACGGTGATAAGCAGGATGACCCGGTCTTACGGCTACAAACGTCCCGCGACAGGTGTCGCAGACCTTGCCGCCGGCGATGAGCTCGCCTTCCACCTCCACCCGGTCCTCCGTGGAGGACAGCACCCGGGCGCGCAGCTCGATGAGCCCGTCGGTGGGCGTGGGGCGCTTCAAGGTGATGGCGTAGGAGGCGGTGACGGTGCAGGGCGGCGTCTCGGCGCCGGACTTCTGCATCAGGTGCCAGGCGGCGGTCCAGTTGCAATGGCAGTCGAGCAGCGAGCCGATGATGCCGCCGTTCAGCACGCCGGGGAAGGCCTCGTGGTGCGGCTTCGCGCGCCATTCCGCCACCACCTCCTCGCCCTGCACGAAACTGCGCACGTGCAGGCCCTCCTTGTTCGCCGGGCCGCAGCCGAAGCAGGCGTTGTGGGGTGCGTAGGTCTCCTGCAGGCATTTCTCGCTCATCGCTAGCACTCCGTGATTCAGGGATGTGGGAGAAAGATCTCGGCCAGCATGCAGCGGACGCTACCACCGGCGCAATCTTCGATGGTGTCGATGGAGCTCATGACCAGCCGTGCGTGCCGGGAAAGGGCAGCCCGTTGCGCGCCGGTGAGCGCGCGGGCGGCACGGGTGGACAGGGCCAGCACCGTCCCGCCCTGGCGGCTCGCGATCTCGAGCATGTTGCCGGCGAAGGATTCCATCTGGGCGAGGCTGATGAGGACGATCTCATGCCCCGTCTCCCGGAGCCTCTTGCCCACCTGCTCCCGCTCCGCCGGGTCGGCGATGCTCTCGAGGCAGAGCACCGCGAAGCGCTCGCCGATGCAGAGCATCACGTTGGTGTGGTAGATGGCGCGGCCCTCGGCGTCCGCGGCATGGAACGTGACAGCTTCGTAACCCGAGCGGCGCGCCCATTCCTGTATCAGCCCGGCGTCGGTGCGCGGCGAGAGGCAGGCGTAGACGACGCGGTGCGGACGATCCAGCACCAAGCTGCCGGTGCCTTCGAGATAGCGCCCCTCGCGCTCGGCGGCGGAGAGGTCCTCCACCCGTACGAGGCGGTAACCGCGCTCCGACTTGAGGGACTCGAGGATGTCGGCGCGCCGCTCGGCGCGGCGGTTCGCCGCGAGCATCGGGTACAGCCAGGCGCTGCCGTCGGCGTGGAAGCTCACCCAGTTGTTGGGAAAGGTGGCGTCGGGCAGCACGGGCTCCGCCCGGTCCTCGAACACCTCGACCCTCACGCCCGCCGCCTGGAGGGACTGCGCCAGGGCGTCGAACTCCTCGCGCGCCTGCTGCTGCAGGTCGCCGCCGCGAGAAGCCTTCTGGAACGCGTTGGAGGCCAAGGTCTCGGGATTCGCGGCGAAGTTCGCCGGCCGGATCATCAGCACCGCCGGCGCCGCCTGGCTTTCGGGGAGCGTGCGTGGGGACATGGACCGCATACTCGGGGGGATTGACCGAATCTTACCCCAAAGCGGGCGCGGGCTTGAGACACATGCCCGCGCCAAAACGGGATGCTAAAGTGTGCAGCCACCGAATACGCGCGAGGGACTACGGGTGACGACGGGATTGACTGCAGGCGACCGCCTTCCCGACTTCCAGCGTCCCGACGCCGCGGGCAAGCCCTGCCTGTTCTTCGACCTGCATTTCGGCCAGCCCATCGCTCTCTTCCTCTGCGGCCGCGCGGATGCGCCGGCGACGCGCGCCGAGCTCGCTGCCCTCGACGGCGGGGATCAGGATTGGAAGAAGGTCACGCGGGTCGCGGTGGTGCTCGGGACGGCGGCGGAATGCGCCGCCCTCGCTGAAGGACTCAAGCCCGGTTTCACGCTGCTCGCGGATGACGGCGCCCTGACGGCGTACCTGCTCGGCGCGCCGCCCGCGGCCATGACCGCCTTCGTGCTGGACGACAACCTGCGCATCCTGGAACGCTTGACGCGCGCCGCCGAGCCGGCGGCCTTCGTGGCGGAGATCGCGGCCCGCTATGCCGCCCGGCCGCGGCCGGGGCCCCAAGTGCTGCGCCAGCAGGCGCCGGTCCTCTTCATCCCCCACGTGTTCGACACCAATCTTTGCCAGGGCCTCGTCGCGCTCTTCGAGGAGACGGGCGGCACGCCCTCCGGCGTAGCTTATATAGAGGGCGACCAAGCCAACTGGAAGCCCGACCCTGCCGTGAAGATGCGGCGCGACATCTATCTGCAGGAAGGCCCCTGGCTCGAGCGGGTGAAAGACGCCCTGGCACGGCGGGCACTGCCTGAAATCAAGCGTTGCTTCAACTTCCAGGTGACCCAGCACGAGGTCTTCAAGGTCATCCGTTACGACGAGGGCGCGGGCTACTTCCGTCCGCACCGGGACAACGAGTCCAAGGACACCGCCCACCGGCGCTTCGCCATGACCTTGAACCTCAACACCGGCGACTACGCGGGCGGCCAGTTGCGCTTCCCGGAGTTCGGCCCCGACCTCTACGAGGCCGGGCGCGGCGGCGCCGCGATCTTCTCCTGCTCGCTCCTGCACGAGGCGGTGCCCGTGACCCGAGGCAAGCGCTATGCGCTCCTCGGCTTCTTCTTCAGCGACGCGGAGCAGATGGCGTCCATGCAACATCGGGACGTGTCGGCGGGACAGGGGCGATGACCATGAGAGAGACGCCTTCCGCAGCCGTGAACTTCAAACAGGCACTGGAATCCGTCACCGAACACTGGTCACCCCGCATCATCGGCCGGGTCAACGACCAATACGTGAAGGTCGCGAAGCTGAAGGGGCAGCTCGTCTGGCACAAGCACGAGCAAGAAGACGAGATGTTCCTGGTGGTCTACGGCCGCCTCATCATCCAGCTGGAGGGCCGCGAGGTGATGCTGAACCCGGGGGATTTCTACGTGATCCCGAAGAACACCCTGCACAACCCGGTGGCCGATGAGGAATGCGGCGTCGTACTCATCGAGACCGTCACCACCCTGCATACGGGCGACGTCGTCGACCCGCGCACCAAGACCATCGAGAAGCAGTTGGCAGGCTGATCCGCTCTGATGATCAGTCCCTGTCTTCCTCTTCCTCCGGCGCCTGCTCCAACTTCATTCCCACCAGCCCATCGGCGATGGCCAGGAGCTTGGCGGCTTTCTGCGCCTGCGGCGACCTGCTCTCGCCGGGATCGTTGAACGCGTAGGCCCGGTAAGAGTCCCCGGTGCGCAGCTCGACCAGAACGGTGGGGCCTCCCCGCGGCGACGGAGACGGCAGCTTCGATACGGCCGGATCCCACAGACCCAAGGATTGCAGGGCGTGGTAGGCGCTGTCCCAGTGGGCACCGGCGGCTGCGTTCGGGCGGCAGGCTTCCCAGTCCTGGCTGCGGTTGAAGGCCTGGCACTGGCCGGCGATCTGGTCGTAGTAAGGTTGCTCCGCGTTGCCGGTCATGGGCGGATAGACGAAGAAGGACTCGCCCTGGACCTGGCCCGCGGCATCGACGCGGAAGCGGACCAGTTTCAACTCGGCGACGTTGTAGAAACCGACCCAGATGCGCACTTCCCGGGTGGCGGCGTCGAGGTGAGCATCCTTCAATGGGGTAAGTTGCGCCGTGCGGGCCGCGCCGTCACTGAACTCCAGGAGATCGGACGGCAGGCCATCGCCGGCGACGACCGCCGCCGGCACGACCATGCCCAGTACCGCGATGAGCGCTGACTTCACGGCGTGCCGCTGATGACGCTGGTCCACAGGGAACCGTCCTGACCGCACTCGGCGATGGCCTTGCCGCTACCGGCCGCGGGCACCGCCGACACGCTGGCGGGCAGGCTCGCGGGATCGCCCGGCGCCAGGTCGAAGCGGTTGTTGAGCTCGTTGGCCACGTAGTGGGCGGTGAGCGGCTTGGCCGGGTCCGCGCCGACGAAGGTGCCGTTCAGCCAGCCGTTCAGGTTGAACTGGAAGCGGGCCACGCGCCCGCCCTGGCAATCCACCT
>DATIEQ010000061.1:0-3227 GCA_035455665.1 Gammaproteobacteria bacterium
CACGAGCTCAAGGGCATGCTGCGGCTGCGCATCATCCCCGAACTGCGCTTCGAGTACGACGAGAGCCTGGAGCGGGCCGCCCGGCTCGAGGCGCTCATCGCCCGCGCCAACGCCCCGGGAGACGGGAAAGACCGCTCGTGACGGCGGCGCCGACCGTGGATGCTCGGACCGCCCGGCCACGCCTGCCGCGGCGCGACGTTCACGGCGTGCTGCTCCTGGACAAGCCCCTGGGGCTCACCTCCAACGACGCCCTGCAGCGGGTGAAGCGGCTGTACCTCGCCAGGAAGGCGGGTCATACCGGCAGTCTCGACCCCCTGGCGAGCGGTCTCTTGCCCATCTGCTTCGGCGAGACCACCAAACTCTCGGGGTTCCTGCTGGACGCGGACAAGTATTACTCCGTGAGCTGCCGGCTCGGGAGCCGCACCGCCACCGGCGACACGGAAGGGGCGGTGGTGGAGACCAAGCCTGTGCCCACCCTGTCGGCCGCCCGGATCGAGGCGACTCTCGCCCGTTTCCGCGGCGAGATCCTGCAGGTCCCGCCCATGTATTCCGCCCTGCGCCACCAGGGTAAGCGTCTCTACGACCTCGCCCGTGATGGCGTCGAGGTGCCGCGCGAGGCCCGTGCCCTGACCATCCACGAGCTCCTGCTCAAGAGCTTCAGCGCGGACAGCCTGGAGCTGGACGTGAGCTGCTCCAAGGGCACCTATATCCGCACCCTGGCGGAGGACCTGGCCGCCGATCTCGGCACCTGCGGTCACGTGAGCCGGCTGCGCCGCGTGGCGGTGGGTCCCTTCGGTCGCGATGTGCCCATGCACGCCCTCGCTGCATTGGAGGCCCTGCCCACAGCCGATCTCGATAAGCTCCTCCTGCCTACCGATAGTGCGCTCGCCCATTGGCCCGAGGTGAGCCTGGCCGGGGACGCGGCCTGGTACTTCGGCAAGGGTCAGGCGGTCTTCGTGCCCGGCGCACCCGTGAGCGGGCGGCTGCGGGTCTATGGCGACGGCCGTTTCCTCGGGGTGGGGGAGGTGGCCCCGGACGGGCGCGTGGCGCCGAAGCGGCTACTGAACCTGCCGCCCTTGGCGGTTTCACACTGATTCCATTGGATTTTTGCTTGTCCGCCGCGGGTCCCGCGGCTACAATAGGCGGCTCAATAAAGGCTTTAAACGTAGTGGAGTTGTAACGAATGGCTTTCCCGGTCGAGAAGAAACAGGAAGTCATCGCCGCCTACCGGCGCGATGCGAAAGACACCGGTTCGCCGGAAGTGCAGGTCGCCCTGCTCACCGCGCGCATCGACGGCCTCAGCGATCACTTCAACCAGCATCAACAGGATCATCATTCCCGTCGTGGGCTGCTGAAGATGGTGAACCAGCGCCGCAAGCTGCTGGATTACCTCAGGAAGGCGGATCAGAAGCGCTACGAGTCGCTCATCGAGCGTCTCGGCCTGCGCCGCTGACCGTTCCGACACCGCAGCACACGAGGGATTTTCCGTGACAATATTCCGCAAGAGTTTCCAATACGGGGACCACACCGTCACGCTCGAGACGGGCGAGATCGCCCGTCAGGCAGACGGCGCCGTCCTGGTCACCATGAGCGACACCGTGGTGCTGGTCACCGCCGTGGGCTCCACCAAGGTGGTGCCGGGCCGGGATTTCTTCCCGCTCACCGTGAACTACCAGGAGAAGACCTACGCCGCGGGCAAGATCCCCGGCGGCTTCTTCAAGCGCGAGGGCCGTCCCAGCGAGAACGAGACGCTCACCTCCCGCCTCATCGACCGCCCGCTGCGCCCGCTGTTCCCCAAGGGCTTCTTCAACGAAGTCCAGGTGGTCGCCACCGTCATGTCCAACAATCCGGACGTGAACGCGGATATCCCGGCGCTGCTCGGCGCCTCCGCGGCCGTGGCCATCGCCGGCCTGCCGTTCGCCGGCCCCATCGGCGCCGCGCGCGTCGGTTACGTCGGCGGCAAGTACCTGCTGAACCCCACCCGCACCCAGTTGCTGGAATCGGACCTGGACCTCGTGGTCGCGGGCACCGAGAAGGCCGTGCTGATGGTGGAGTCCGAGGCGGACTGCCTCACCGAGGACGTGATGTTGGGCGCCGTGATGTTCGGTCACGAGCAGATGCAGAGCGCCATCAAGGTCATCAAGGAGCTCGCCAAGGAAGCCGGCAAGCCCGCCTGGGATTGGAAGCCCGAGGAGAAGGACAAGGGTCTGGCCCAGGTCGTGGCCGGCCACTTCGAGAAGCCCTTGGTGGAGGCCTACCAGGTCGCCGACAAGCAGGCGCGCGTCACCCGCATCGAGGAGATCGGCAAAGAAGCCGTCGCCCAGTTCGCTGGCGAAGGCGAGGGCAAGTACGCCGAACCCCTGGTGAAGGGTGCCTTCGGCGACCTCGAGAAGAAGATCGTCCGCGGCCGCATCATCGAGGGCAAGCCCCGCATCGACGGGCGCGACACCAAGACGGTGCGCAACATCAACATCAAGGTCGGCGTGCTGCCGCGCGCCCACGGTTCGGCGCTGTTCACCCGCGGCGAGACCCAGGCGATCGTGGTCACCACGCTCGGCACCGGCCGCGACGCGCAGATCATCGACGCCATCGAGGGCGAGCGCAAAGAGCCGTTCATGCTGCACTACAACTTCCCGCCGTACTCGGTGGGTGAGACCGGCATGATGGGCAGCCCCAAGCGCCGCGAGATCGGCCATGGCCGCCTCGCCAAGCGCGGCATCCAGGCCGTGATGCCCGACATGAGCACCTATCCCTACGTGGTACGCGTGGTCTCCGAGATCACCGAGTCCAACGGCTCCAGCTCCATGGCCTCCGTGTGCGGCACCAGCCTCGCGCTGATGGACGCCGGCGTGCCGATCAAGGCGCCGGTGGCCGGCGTGGCCATGGGCCTCATCAAGGAGGAGAAGGGCTTCGCGGTGTTGACCGACATCCTCGGCGACGAGGATCACCTGGGTGACATGGACTTCAAGGTCGCGGGCACCGCCACTGGCGTGACCGCGCTGCAGATGGACATCAAGATCCAGGGCATCACCAAGGAGATCATGCAGCAGGCCCTCGCCCAGGCGAAGGACGGCCGTCTGCACATTCTCGGCAAGATGAACGAGATCATCTCCAAGCCCCGTTCCGACATGTCCGAGTGGGCGCCGCGCATCGTGGTCATCAAGATCGACCCCGAGAAGATCCGCGACGTCATCGGCAAGGGTGGCGTGGTCGTGCGCGGCATCCAG
>DATIEQ010000062.1:0-3020 GCA_035455665.1 Gammaproteobacteria bacterium
ATGTAACCCGACTGGGGCAAGCATGGCCGATCACATACTCGTGGTGGACGACGACGCCGAGATCCGCGCCCTGATCTCGGAATACCTCACACGCCAGGGTTTCCGCGTCACGGCGGTCGCCGACGGGAGCGCCATGAACGGTGCGCTCGAGGACGGCCGTTTCGACCTCGTGGTGCTGGATGTGATGCTCCCGGGCGAGGACGGTATCTCGCTGTGCCGTAAGCTCCGTTCCCGATCCCGCATCCCCATCATCATGCTGACCGCGCGCGGCGAGGAGACGGATCGCATCACCGGGCTCGAGACCGGTGCCGACGACTACCTGGCGAAACCGTTCAACCCCCGTGAGCTGCTGGCACGCATCAACAGCGTGCTGCGGCGCGCGCGCAGCCTGCCGGAGGAGATGCCGTCCGACGAGGCCCGCGGCTTCCGCTTCGGAGGCTGGCGGCTCGATACCGTGACCCGCCAGCTGCTGTCGCCCGCCGGGGTGGTGGTGCCCCTGTCCGGCGCGGAGTACCGTCTGTTGAGGGTCTTCCTGCACCATGCGAACCAGGTGCTGAACCGCGACCAACTGACCGAGATCATCCACGGCCGCGACACCCATATGCCCTTCGACCGCAGCATCGACGTGCAGGTGAGCCGCTTGCGCCAGCGGCTCGGCGACGCGGGACGCGAGCCGGTCATCATCCGCACGGTGCGCGGCGAGGGTTATGTGTTCGCGCTGCCGGTGGAGGTGGAGAAGTGATGCGCCTGTGGCCTCAGTCGCTCTTCGGCAGGCTGGTCACCATCTTCATCGCCGGTCTGCTCACGGCGCAGGCCCTCGCGATCGTCGTCAGCGCGCGCGAGGGAGCCAAGGCGCTCGTCACCCTGAACAATACCCAATGGGTGCAGCGCTACGCGGACATCGCGAGCCTGCTGGACTCCGAGAACGCAGCGGGCCAGCAACGCATCGCGATGGCGATGAGCGGGGTCCGGCTCAAGCTGTCTGTGCACCCCGCGGCCAGCCCCCTGCCGGCGGATACGCTGCCGCTCGACGACTCCACCCGTGAACTGGAGACCCTGTTGCACGCGACCTGGCCCGGCCGCAGGTTCGACCTGTACCTGGAACAGCGTGATCCGGACCAGCAGCATCGCATCGTCGACGTGCAGTTGCGGGACGGGGCATGGGTCACGCTGGATTACCAGCGGCCGCCGTCTCTGTCGCAGTGGCCGTACCCGTTCGTGCTGGAGTCAGGAGTATTGGTCATCGCCATCGTGTTGCTGTCGCTCGTCGCGGTCCGTTGGGTCACCCGGCCGCTCTCCGAGCTCGCCCACGCGGCGGACGAACTGGGGCGCGACATCCACCGCCCGCCGCTCCCGGAGCAGGGCCCCTTGGAAGTGCGCGCCGCCGCCGCGGCGTTCAATACCATGCAGGCGCGCCTCCGGGATTACATCCAGGAGCGCACCCGCATCCTGAGCGCCGTCTCCCACGACCTGCGCACGCCCATCACGCGCCTGCGGCTGCGCGCCGAGATGCTGGATGACGAGGAGGTGCGGGGCAAGTTCGTGCGCGATCTGCAGGACATGGAGAACATGGCGCGGGTGACGCTGGACTTCCTGCGCGGCCTGGAATCGCAGGAGGCGCCGCAGAGCATGGACGTGATGGCGCTCTTGGAAAGCGTGCAGGCCGACGAGACCGAGACCGGCCGCGACGTGCGCCTGCTGGGCGGGCTGTCGGGCCCGGTCAAGGCGCGGCCGCAGGCGTTACGCCGCTGTCTCGACAACCTGGTCGGCAACGCTCTGCGCTACGGCGGGCGCGCGGTGCTCAAGGTGGAGGAGGAGCCGGAGCAGATACGCATCCGTATCCATGACCCGGGACCGGGCATCCCCGAGGCGGAGCTGGAGCGGGTGTTCGAGCCTTACTACCGGTTGGAGTCGGCCCGCAGCCAGGCGGGCGGCGGTACGGGGCTGGGCTTGAGCATCGCCCGCAACATCGCCGAGATGCACGGCGGCACGCTGAAGCTGCGCAACCATCCGGAAGGCGGCCTGGAAGCCGTGCTCACCCTGCCTCTGGCCTAGGCTTCCCCGGTCAGTCTTTCGCCGTGCGCTCTCGCGGCCATGAGGGCATCGAGTCTCGCCGTCACGTCATCCGCCTTGATGAGCTCCATGGCCGCGGGATTGCGCACCCGTGTGCCCCAGGCGGCGGCCTCCGGCTCCTCATGGTTGTAGCGGCGCAGGGCGTCCGGATAGCGGTCCACGCGCCAGCGTTGGCTGAGATACGGGCCGGCCCGGTCCGGGTTGGTGGTGGCATAGAGCCCGATGACCGGCGTGCCGACCGCCGTCGCCATGTGCACCGGGCCGGAATCCGGCGAGACGAGCACGCTCGCTTCCTTGAGCAGCGCCAGCAGCTGTTTCAGGCTGGTCCTGCCCACCAGGTTCACGACCGGCGTCTTGGCGAGCGCCGTGATCCGTTCGCCGTAGGACTTCTCGATGTCGCTCGGTCCCCCGGTCACCAGCACCTTGAGGCCTAGCTTCTCCGCCGCGTGCTCCGCGACGGCGGCGTAGTGCCTGGGGTCCCAGCTGCGCCAATTGCGGAAACGCGGGTTCGCGCAGGGGCTGATGACGAGGGCGGGGACGCCCGCGGGGATGTGTTCGCGCGCGAAGGCGACCGCGTCTGCGGGCAAGGGGATGTCCCAGGCGAGTACCCGCTCCGGGATGCCGAGCGCCTCGGCGAAGCCGAACAGGCTGTCCATCACGTGCTGGTGCGGCTTGTACCAGATGCGCTTGTTGGTGAACAGCCACTGGAAATCGTGGGCCCGCTCGCGGTCGAAGCCGAGTCGCACCGGCGCGCGTACCGTCAGGCTCGCGATGCTCGCGCGCAGCGACATCTGCATGTGCAGCAGCAGGTTGAAGCGCCGGCCGCGCAGCGTGCGCCGCAGCGCCGTATACGCGCCCAGGCCTTTGGATTTGTCGAAGGTGATAAACTCGATGCCGGGGATATCACCCACGAGACCCGCTTCCAGCTTGCCGATGATCCAGGTGAT
>DATIEQ010000063.1:0-6147 GCA_035455665.1 Gammaproteobacteria bacterium
GGGCGGCCGAGCGATGCTGCTCGCACCGGCCTTGTTTGGCTGTCCTTCAGCCTGGGGGTGTCTCGCTCAGCAGCGCGTATTGGCGTTCTTCCGCTCGGATCTCGCCGTGATCCTTCGTCACCAGGGTCACCGGACGGGTGATCATCAGTTCGTCGTGTACCACCACGCCCTCACGTATGGTGGCGTACCCCGTCCACTGCGACAAGCCAGGGACGATGCGGGCGGTGACCGCCGTGCCCGCGTACATGAGCGTCACATCGGGACCTTGCTTGGTGGAAAATCCCGTACCACGGCCTTCCCGCAGCAGCGTGATGCTACGGGTGGCGGGATCGAGGCTGATCACACGCACGGTCTGCGTGCCGGCAGGACCCAGGGTCCAGGCTTGTGGTATATCCACCGTCCAGCTCGTGCCCATATGCAGTTGCGCGGGTGGCGTCCCCCACAGCAAGGAGTTCAGGAAGAGGTAACTGGTGGCATCGGTGATGGTGACGCATCCGCCGCCTTCGCCGCCGTCACCGTGCGTATCGCCGGTCTCGTCACCATAGCCACTCACTTCGCAGAGTGTCCTCCCGGAATCGCGGACCCGCTTCTTCACGTCACCCTCGATGCCCCCGTCGAAGCGGAAGCTCACATCCAGCACCGGCTGGCGGGGGTCGGGGTCCAGGACAGTGTAGACGATGCTGCCGCTGTTTCGGGTTACCAGCTCAGCGAACCCCTCACCCCGGATCGAATCCGTAGAAGCCACGAGATGACTGAATCGCTGCCCTTTGGCGAGGCGGTAACTGAAGTATCCGCCGTCATCGGCCGACGACCGTTGTGCGGCACCGAAACCGAGCACCAAGGCGGCGCCGATCACTGCCTGGTACCTGCGATGGTGTTTCATGAGACCTCTCACCTCCCTCACACCGCATATAGACCATCCTGCCGGAGTGATAGTTCACCGGACACCGATGGCAAGCCGGACTTCAGGGAGAAATGCTCGCCTGCCTACTAGGCGACGAATGTCCTATGAGAAGAGTGGCCTGGACCTTTTTGCGGAGCGGGAAGCGAAGCAAGGGTCGTAACGAAACTGGTGAAACGGCCTTTTACGCCGGCAGCGGCTCGGGCTTGTGAAGGAAGAACCCCTGGCCGTAGTCGACGCCGAGCTTGGCGAGTTCCAGCATGGTGGGCTCGTTCTCCACGCACTCGGCGATGCACTCGATGTTGCGCATGCGCGCCAGCTCCTTGAGCGTGCGGATGATAAGTGGGTTCGCGGGGTCCTCACCGAAGTTCTGCACGAAGCGGCCGTCGATCTTCACGTAGTGCACTGGCAGTTGTTGCAGGTAGCCGAAGCTCGCCACACCGCTGCCGAAATCGTCGAGCGCGAAACGGAAACCCACCTCGCTGAGCCTATGCATGGTCTCCACGGCGCTCGTGAGGTGTTCCAATGCCACGTTCTCCAGCACTTCGAAGCACACGCTCGCGGCAGGCACCTCGTAGCGCGCCTTGTACTCCAGCACTTGCCGGTGGAAATCAGGGTTGTCGAGCGTGCGCGTATCCAGGTTGATGCTGAGGCGTATGCCGTGCTGCGCCTTGTCGGACAGGAAGCGGAAACTCTGGTCCAACACCCAGTTGTCGATGGAGGCGGCGAGCCCGTAGCGCCCGGCCGTGGGCAGGAAGGACGAGGGAGAGACTACCTTGCCGTCCTCGTAGAGGCGCAGCAGCACTTCGTAGAAATGCCTCTCTCCACTGTCGCCGGCTCCGTTCAGGCGCATGATGCGCTGGCCGAAGAGCTTGAAGCGCCCCTCCTGCATCGCCGTCTGCAGGCTTGCCACCCGCTCCAGGTCAGTGTGGTGCTGCATCATGGACACGTCGTCGGTCTTGTACACGTGGATGGTGTTGTGCCCCTGTCCTTTGGCAATGTAGCAAGCGATATCGGCGCGGCTCAGCACCTCCGGCGCGCGCTCGCCCGGGGCAAAGAACGTGACACCGATGCTGACCCCCACGTTGAAGATGAGCTCGTGCTCCTTGAAACGGTAATCCAGCACCACCCGCCGCAGCTCCTCGGCGAGCAGCATCACCACCGGCTCCTTGGCGTCCACCACGAGCACGCCGAACTCATCGCCGCCGAGCCGCGCGATCAGGTCCGGCTTGCGGATGACCGCCCGCAGGCGCTTGGTGAGCTCGATGAGCAGCCGGTCACCCATCTCGTGGCCGCGGGTGTCGTTGATGAGCTTGAACTGGTCCAGGTCCAGGTACAGGAGCGCGTGCTGCATGCGGCGATTCGTACCGCCGGTGAGTTCACGCAGATGCTTGTCGAAGGACGCGCGGTTGCGCAGCCCCGTGAGGCTGTCGTGAGTGGCCTCCCGCACCAGGCGTTCACGCAGCTGCTCCGCCTCGGACACGTCGCGGAACACCACCACGCCGCCCAAGGTGTTGCCGTCGCGGGCGCGCACCAGGGTGATGGCCCCCTCCACCGGCCGCAGCCTGCCGCTGCGGTCGCGCAGCATGCGCCGCGTGAGGATCTCGGAATGGGCGCCGTGCATCAGGCAATGGCGCACCGTGTGTTCCTGCTCGTGATCACCGCTCGCGAGCGACAGAGGGAACACGACTTCGATGGGCTTGCCATTGGCGTCGGGCGCGCGCCAGCCGGTGAGCTGCTCCGCCACCGCGTTCATGAAATAGACCTTGCCGTCCCCATGGGTGGAGATCACGCCCTCGCCGATCGCCTGCAGAGTCACAAGCGCCCGGTCTTGCTCCGCGTCGAGCGCGGCGCCTAAGAGCTGACGCTCAGCGATGGAGGCGGACACGAGATAACCGGTGAAGGCGGTGGCGCCGACGCAGGCGATGCGCACCGCCGCCAGGAAGTGATCCTGGACGCCTCCCAGGTTGAATGCCACCACGAACAGCGCGAGTATGGCCGCCGTGCTGCTCGCCCCCGCGGCACCGCAACGGGCCGCGGCCACCACCGCAAGCGGCAGCAACAGGAAGAACAGACCCGATTCCATGCCGTTCGGGAGGCGTGCGATGCCGAGCGCGCCCGCGCCGAGCGCCAGCACGAGCAACAGCCATTCCGACAGCATGCGTCCCGTCGCGAAGGGCCACTGCCGCCAGTGGGCGATGAGCGGGGTGAACAGGAGTATCCCCAGGACGTCACCCAACACCCAGTTGATCCAGGCGCCGCTGAGCGCCGGCTCCGCGGTCGCGCCGTTGAACCACATGCCAGCGACGCCCAAGGTGCCGCCGGCGACCGCCGGCAGTAGGCAGCCGGAGAGCGCGAACCACAACACGTCGCGGCCGCGGGCGAACAGCGGGTCCACGACTTGCCGTCTGAGCAACCAAGCGGCGAGCAACGCTTCCGCGACCTGCGCGACGCTGGCTGTGCCGCCCGCTATCCAGCTGCGTCCCACCACGTGGGTGCTCAGGATCTCGCCGACCAGGATCACCGGCCACCAGCGCAGGCCATAGAGCCACAAGAGCGCGACCCCGATGCCCGTGGCGACCCACAACGGGGCGAGCCCGCCGTAGTTCATCTTGAGATAGAGGCTCAGGAAGTTGGAATAGAAATAGACGGCGGTGAGCGCCGTCGCGATCACGAGATACTGCAGCGCATTGAAGACGGCGCGCATGGTCCAGGCCATCCCCCGAGTGCATTGCCCTAGGAAGGGTCAAAGCTTAGCATGGGCTGAAAGGATGGATTTCTCGGTAAATAACCCCTAGAGGCCCCGCCAACCCATGTTCACACTGCACCCGCAACTGGCCAAGGACAGCGTGGACCTGGGACGCCTCGAACTCTGCCGGCTCCTGCTCATGAACGACGCCAACTACCCCTGGTTCATCCTGGTGCCGGAGCGGGAGGAGGTGCGCGAGGTACACGAGCTCGCGGACACGGACCGGCGCCAGCTGTGGGAAGAGTCCGCTTGGCTCGGGCGTGCGCTGGAGCGCGGCTTCGCACCCGACAAGCTCAACATCGCCGCCTTGGGCAACCAGGTGCCGCAACTGCACGTGCACCACATCGTGCGCTACCGCCACGATGCTGCCTGGCCGAACCCCGTGTGGGGACGCGTTCCTGCGAAACCGTATTACAGCGCCGAGATCGACAAGCTGCGCAAGCTCGTGGAGAGCTTGCTGGACAGTAAATTGCACGGCGCCTGAACCAAGCACGCCGCGGCCCTATGCGATAATGAATCTTTCGCCTCGCGCCCGTCCTGCATGAACCCATCCGGGGAAACCCCCTTCGTCTTCGCCGCGCCTGAACTGGACCGCCTCAGCGCGCGCCGTGACGATGCCACCTGGCTCGAACAGGCGCTCGCCGCGGAACGCGCTCGCTTCGTAGCCGTCGCCGGCGACTCGAACCTCATCGTCGACGATGGCGGACACCCACGCGCGCTGCTGCTGCGCCGTACGGAGGCGGATGTATTGCTGCCCGACGCCCGCTGCGTCGTGTTCCTCGGTGAGTGGCGCGGCCACGCCTGTTTCGCCCTCGGCCTCGACGAGGGCAAGATCGTGCCCGGTGCAGAGCCCCGCGATCTCCGCCAAGTGAGCATGCTGCTCGAGGACGCGGAGCTCGCGCTCCTGGGATACGCCCGTGCCATGACCCACTGGCACGGGACGCACCTGCACTGCGGTCGCTGCGGCGCGCCGACGCGCAGCCTGCGCGCCGGCCATGAACGCGCCTGCAGCGCTTGCAACCTACCGGTCTTCCCACGGCTCGACCCGGCCGTCATCGTGCTCGTGACCCACGGCGAACGCTGCCTGCTGGGCCGGCAGAAGATCTGGCCCCCGCACCGCTACGCCACCCTCGCCGGCTTCGTGGAGCCGGGTGAGAGCCTCGAGTCCGCCCTGCGGCGCGAGGTGGAGGAGGAGACGAACGTGCATCTCGGCGCCATCCACTACCGCTCCTCCCAGCCCTGGCCGTTCCCGCGCTCGCTGATGCTCGGTTTCCGCGCCGAAGCCCTGACCACCGACATCCGCTACAACGACGGCGAACTGGAACACGCCGCCTGGTTCTCCCGCGCCGACATCGTGCAGGCGGTGCGGGACATGACCTTGCTGCTCTCCCCCAGCCGCTCCATCTCCTACCGGCTGATCCGCGACTGGTTCGAAGAACACCCGGATTACTCTTTCACCGACCTACCCTACGTCGACCCCTACCTCGCGCAAAAATGAGTCGCGCGTCCCACGTCACGCCTACTGTGGACAGCGCCGCGCTCGCAGCCTTAGGGTTCCTCGCCTTCGTCTGGGGCTACAACTGGGTGGCGGTGAAGATCGCGCTGCAATACGCGGCGCCCTTCCCCTTTGCCGCCGAACGCAGCGCCGGTGGCGGCCTGTGCCTCCTCCTGGTGCTGTTACTGGCGCGCCGGCCACTCAAGCCCCTCTATCCTGCTCGCACCTTATTGCTCGGGCTCCTGCAGACCACGCTCTTCACCAGCCTCACCAGCTGGGCGCTGGTGCACGGCGGCGCCGGCAAGAGCGCGGTGCTGGTCTTCACCATGCCCTTCTGGGTGATCCTCGCGGCACCCTTCGTGCTCCACGAACGGCTGCGCGGGATGCAGTGGCTCGCGGTGCTGTGCGCTTTCGGCGGCCTGCTGCTCATCCTCTCACCCTGGCAACGGGTGCCGGACCTCGGCAGCGCCGTGCTTGCCCTGGCGGCGGGCGTCGCCTGGGCGCTGTCGGTGCTGGTGGTGAAGAAGATACCGGTGCGCGGCCACTGGGAGCTGCTCTCCCTCACCGCCTGGCAGATGCTGCTGGGCGCCGCGCCCCTGGTGGTCATCGCCGTGCTGGTGCCGGGCCGTGCCACGGATTGGACCTGGACCTACGACGCCATGCTCGTCTACAACATCCTGTTCGCCACCGCTGCCGCCTGGCTCCTGTGGCTGTTCATCGTCGGCCGCCTGCCCGCGACCCAGAGCGGTCTCACCTCCCTCGCGGTACCGGTGGTGGGCGTGCTCTCCGGCTGGTGGCAACTGGGCGAGCGGCCGTCCATGGGCGAAGTGGCCGGCATGCTGCTCGTGTTCGCGGGCCTGGCGCTGTTGCCGTATGCAGCCGGACGTTCGCGGGGCGGCTGAACTCGCGCAGATATAATCCCTCGATGTGCCTATTAGTCTTCGCCTGGCAAGTCCATCCCGACTACCCGTTGATATTCGCCGGCAACCGGGACGAGCGCCA
>DATIEQ010000064.1:0-3046 GCA_035455665.1 Gammaproteobacteria bacterium
TGATGAAATTATGTTCAAACTATAGGGTATAGGGGGCTTCCCAGTCCATCGGGGCATCCCTGATGCTTGCAATCCGGGGGCCCAGGCCGTACAAAGTCCTCCGCCCCCGTTGCCGCCGCGCAATTTCGGCTCGCCGATTACATCTGCACACGAAATGAGCGGGTGAGCCCGCGCCGCTCATGAGGCGCGCCACTGCCGCATCGCGAGAACCATGCAAGACGCCCTGCTCGTAAAAGTTGAAGGCTTGTACCGCTACTACGACAGCCATTGCGCGGTCGAGGACGTGGCGTTCGAGCTGCACCAGGGCGAGATCCTGGGGTTCCTGGGGCCGAACGGCGCCGGCAAGACCAGCACCATGCAGATGCTCTCCGGCAACCTCGCCCCGAGCGCCGGCCGGGTGTTCATCGCCGGCGTGGACATCCTGGAGCAACCGAAACGCGCCAAGGCCGCCATCGGCTACTTGCCGGAACAGCCGCCCCTCTACCCGGACCTCACCGTGGACGAGTACCTGCGCTACTGCGCCGAACTCCATCGGGTGCCGCGGCGCGGCATAACGGCGGCCGTGGTCCAGGCCAAGGAACGCTGTGGCCTGAAGGACACGGGCGCGCGGCTCATCGGCAACCTCTCCAAGGGCTTCCAGCAGCGGGTCGGCATCGCCCAGGCCATCCTCCACAGCCCCAAGGTGGTGATCCTGGACGAACCCACGGTGGGGCTCGACCCCATACAGATCCGCGAGATCCGCGGGCTCATCCGCGAGCTCGGCCGCGAGCACGGCGTGATCCTCTCGACCCACATCCTCCCCGAGGTGCAGAGCGTCTGCACCAAGGTGCAGATCATCCACCAGGGGCGGCTCGTGTTCAGCGACAGCCTGGAGGGACTCTCGGCGCGCATGCCGGTCGCGAGCCTGACCTTCGCCTGCCGCAGCGCGCCGGACGCTGAGGAGATCCGTGAGATCGACGGTGTGCAGGCCGTGGAGGAGATCGGCGCAAACCGCCTGCGGGTGCGCCACGCGGTCGAGCGCAACCCGGCGGAAGCGCTCGCGGCGCTCGCGGTGCGTCGCAAATGGGGGCTCCTGGAACTCACGCCGGAGCAGAAGAGCCTGGAGCAGATCTTCGTGGAGCTCACCACCGGCGACGAGACCGCCGCCGCGGAGCCGCGGCCATGATGATCCTCACCATCGCCTGGCGCGAACTGCGCAACCTGTTCCTGTCGCCGCTCGCCTGGTGCGTGCTGGCGGTGGTGCAGGTACTCTTGGCCTGGACCTTCCTCATCTCGGTGGATTATTTCCTCAAGCTCGCGCCGTCCATGGCGAGCACGCCGAACGCCCGTGGCGTGACCGAGTTCGCCGGTGCCGGCCTGTATAACACCGCGAGCATCATCCTGCTGCTGGTGGTGCCGCTGCTCTCCATGCGCCTCGTGGCCGAGGAGCGGCGCAACGGCAGCCTGGGGTTGCTCCTGTCCGCGCCGGTCAGCATGACCGAGCTGGTGCTGGGCAAGTACCTGGGCCTCTTCCTGTTCCTGTTGTTCATGGTGGTGCTCATCACCCTCATGCCCCTCTCCCTCGCCGCCGGCACCCATCTCGACTACGGGCGGCTGTTCGGCGGGATGCTGGGCCTCTCGCTCCTGCTCGGCGCCTTCGCCGCCGCCGGTCTATATATGTCCACCCTGACCCGCCAGCCGGTGGTGGCCGCGGTCTCGGGCTTCGGCCTCCTGCTGTTCCTGTGGATCATCGACTGGATGGGGCGCAGCGAGGAGCGGGTGAGCGGCGTGCTGCAATACATCTCCCTCATCGACCATTACCGTTTGCTGATCACCGGCAGCTTCAACTCCGCCGACGTGGCCTATTACCTCCTGTTCATCGCGGCCTTCCTGGTGTTCAGCATCCGCCGCCTCGACAGTTACCGGCTGCAGCACTGAAGCCATGCGCATGAACCGCAAATCCCGCCTGCGCTTCCTGGCCGAGAACCTGGCGTTCACGCTCTTGTTCCTGGCGGCCCTGGGGCTCGCCGCCTGGCTGAGCCGCCAGTACGCGTTCCAGGCGGACTGGAGCTACGGCCAGCGCAACTCCCTGTCCCCGGCGAGCGCCGGCCTGCTCAAGACCCTCGACAAGCCGCTCACCTTCACCGCCTACGCCCGCGACGAACAGGACCTGCGCGACTACATCCGCCGCTTCGTCGGCCGTTACCAACAGGTGAAGCCGGGCATCACGCTCGGCTTCGTGAACCCCGACACCGATCCCCAGGCGGCGCGCAGTGCGGGCATCACCGCCGACGGCCAGGTGGTCGTCACCTACGGCGGGCGCAGCGAGACCCTGTCGCAACTGGACGAGGACACGGCGAGCAACGCCATCCAGCGCCTGGCGCGCTCGGCGGAGCGCTATGTCGTGTTCCTCTCCGGGGACGGCGAGCGCGATCCCCTGGGCGAACACAACTTCGACCTGGGGGACTTCGGCCGCCAGCTGCAGGCGAAGGGCTTCAAGGTGCAGAGCTTGAACCTCGCGGCCACGCCGACTGTGCCGCAGAACACCTCGGTGCTGGTGATCGCCGGTCCCCAGGCAGCGCTCCTGCCGGGCACGGCCAAGCTGCTGCGCGACTACCTGCAGCGCGGCGGCAACCTGCTGTGGCTCGGCGACCCCGGCCCCCTCTATGGCCTCGAGCCCCTGGCGGAAGACCTCGGCCTGCATTTCGGCGCCGGCACCATCGTCGACCCGGAATCCCAGCTCTTCGGCATCAACAACCCGACGGTGATCGTGGTGCCGAGCTACGACACGGCCTCAGCCATCACCAAGGACTTCAAGACCACCACCGCTTACGCCGCCGCCACCGACGTGGAAATCGGCAAAGGCGGCGGCTGGAAAGCCGAGACCTTCCTGCAGACGTTGCCCCGCAGCTGGCTCGCGACCGGCAAGCTCCAGGGCCAGGTGGTCTATGACCCGAAGCGCGGCGACAAGCTCGGGCCTTTGTCCTTGGGCGTAAGTCTGACCCGGCCTGTGCCCGGCGCCGCGGGGGCCGCGCCTGCCGAGCAGCGGGTGGTGGTGGTGGGCGAC
>DATIEQ010000065.1:0-2523 GCA_035455665.1 Gammaproteobacteria bacterium
GTTGCGGCCGCCCTCGGAATCCTCACGTACACCAAGAGTACGCTCCGGTTCCTCGGCCTCCGCGCCTTGCCAAAATACAAAATCCCTCATTTTTAGAGGGGCCATAAGATTTACTTCCTCACAAAAACCAAACGCAGCCAATCCTCGCGGCGTGCGGCCTCCCGGAACTCGAAGCCCGTCGCGTAAACCCGTCTTATGTCCTGTTCCTGCGGCTCAAGGATACCGGAGAGCACCAGTTGTCCGCCCGTTTCCAGGAGTTCGGCGAAGCGCGGCGCCAGTTCCAGCAAGGGTCGCGCCAGGATGTTGGCGAGGAGCAGCTGGGCCTTGAGCGCAGGCAGGGACTCGGGCGAGTAGAGGCCGATACGTTCCTGTACGCCGTTACGGGCGGCGTTCTCCCGGGTGGCCGTGAGCGCCTGGGGGTCGTTGTCCACGGCGTAGACCCGCGCCGCGCCCAGGCGGGCCGCGGCGATGGCGAGCACCCCGGAGCCGCAGCCGTAGTCCAGCACCGTCAGGCCCGCGAGCGGCGCCTGGTCCAGCCATTCGAGGCAGAGCGCCGTGGTGGCATGGCTGCCGGTGCCGAAGGCGAGTCCTGGGTCCAACAGGATGTTCACGGCCTGTGGGTCCGGCGGGACGTAGGCGCTGGGGCAGATCCACAGGCGCCGCCCGAAGCGCATCGGCTTGAAGTCCTTGAGCCATTCCCGCGTCCAGTCCCGGTCCTCCAGGGGCTCGAAGCGGTGGGCGGGCAGGCGTTCCAGCCCTAAAACCGCCAGCAACGCGGCCCGCACCGCGTCCGGATCGGTGTCGGCGGGGAAGAGGCCCGTGAGGCGGGTATCGGACCAGAGGGAGGGGTTCTTGGGATCCGGCTCGTAGATGGGCTGATCGCCCGCATCTTCCAGAGTCACGGATATCGCGCCGGCTTCGAGCAAGGCTTCCTCGACCCGCTCCGGGTCGAGGTTTCCCAATGCGAGTTTCAGCTCAAGCCAATTCATACGTTCACTTTAAACCGGGGATCAAAAGGAAGAGATGCGAGCTCTTTCGTCCCCCTGGAGGCCGGCGAGCACTGGAGCGAGCAAGCCTAGCCCGTAGGGGGGCGGCAGGGATGCCGATGCCTTCACACTCGGCACCAGGGACGTGCCGTGTGTGAAGCTGCGCAGCGAGCGAAGGGCGCAGTGGAGGCCGCTTCGGGCCGGCCTCCGGGGGCGCACTTTCTTTTCGCCCCTTTTCTTTGGGCGAGCAAAGAAAAGGGGCCCGTCGTGCGGGGGCGGAACCCTGCCCTCCTTAATTCAGAGCCCCAATTTCTTCTCTAAATAATGAATGTTGGTGCCACCGGCGACGAATGCGGAGTCGGCAAAAATATCTTGGTGCAGCGGCACGTTGGTGCTGATGCCCTCCACCACGATCTCCTGCAGCGCCGTGCGCATGCGCGCCAGCGCCGAGGTACGGTCGTCGCCGTAGGCGATGACCTTGCCGATGAGCGAGTCGTAGTTCGGCGGCACGCTGTAGCCGGTGTAGGCGTGGGAGTCCACGCGGATGCCCGGGCCGCCGGGCGGGTGCCAGCGCTTGATGAGGCCCGGCGAGGGGGTGAACTTGCGCGGGTCCTCGGCGTTGATGCGGCACTCGAAGGCGTGGCCGCGGAACTCGATGTCCTTCTGGCGCAGCGTGAAGGGCTTGTTGGCGGCGATCATGAGCTGCCACTTCACGATGTCGATGCCGGTGATCATCTCCGTCACCGGGTGCTCCACCTGCACGCGGGTGTTCATCTCGATGAAGTAGAAGTGGCCGTCCTGGTAGAGGAACTCGAAGGTGCCGGCGCCGCGGTACTTGATGTCGCGGCAGGCCTCGGCGACGCGCTCGCCCATGGCCCGGCGCTGCTTGTCGGTGATGCCCGGGGCCGGCGCCTCCTCGATGACCTTCTGGTGGCGGCGCTGCATGGAGCAGTCGCGCTCGCCGAGATGCACCGCGTTGCCGTGGCCGTCGGCCAGCACCTGGAACTCCACGTGCCGCGGCCGTTCCAGGAATTTCTCCATGTACACGGTGTCGTTGCCGAAGGCCGCCTTGGCCTCGGTCTTGGTCATGGTGACCGCGGCGACGAGCGCCGCCTCGCTGTGCACCACGCGCATGCCGCGCCCGCCGCCGCCGCCCGCGGCCTTGATGATGACGGGGTAGCCCACCTCGCGGCCGAGCCTGAGCATCTCCTTGGGGTCCTCCGGCAGCGCGCCCTCGGAGCCGGGCACGGTCGGCACCCCGGCCTTCTGCATCGCCTTCTTGGCGGACACCTTGTCGCCCATGAGGCGGATGGTCTCGGGGCGCGGGCCGATGAAGATGAAGCCGCTCTGCTCCACCCGCTCGGCGAAGTCGGCGTTCTCGGCCAGGAAGCCGTAGCCCGGGTGGATGGCCACCGCGTCGGTGACCTCCGCGGCGCTGATGATGGCCGGCATGTTGAGGTAGCTCTCGGAGGAGGGCGGCGGGCCGATGCACACCGACTCGTCCGCCAACAGCACGTGCTTCAGGTCCTTGTCCACG
>DATIEQ010000066.1:0-10456 GCA_035455665.1 Gammaproteobacteria bacterium
CCGTAGTGGTCGAGCAGCGTGAACGCCGCCGAGATGCCGATGCTACCACCCATGTTGCGGGTGAGGTTGTAGACGCCGGTAGCCTCGGTGCGCAGCTGGGCGGGTAGGGTGGAGAAAGCCATGGTCATGAGCGGGATCATGCAGACGCCCATGCCGAGTCCTTGCACGAAACCGGTCCAGGTGAGCGCCCAGGCGTCTACCTGCAGGTCGAAATGGCTCATCTTGTAGAGCGAGTAGGCCATGATGATAAGGCCGCTGCTGATGAGCGCGCGCGGATCCACCTTGTTGGACAAGCGTCCCGCGACCATCATGCTGAGCATGGTGCCGATGCCGCGGGGCATCAGCACGAGGCCGGTCGTGACCACCGGGTAGCCCATCAGGTTCTGGGCGAAGGGCGGCACCAACGACATGGCGGCGAACAGCGTGGTGAAGACCACGAGGCCGATGACCGTCGCCAGGATGTAGTTGCGGTCCTTGAAGAGATGCAGGTCGATATAGGGATGCTCCTCGCCGGTGGCATGCACCAGGAACATCCATAAGCCGCACAGCACCAGGCCGAACTCGACGATGATCTCGGGCGAGCCGAACCAGTCCTGCCGCTCACCCCGGTCCATCATCATCTGCAGGCTGCCGATGGCGAGGCTCAGGAACAGGAAACCGAGGGCGTCGAAGGTGCGGGTGCGGTTGATCTGGGTCTCGTGCACGTAGCTGCTCACCATGAGCACCGTGAGCACCCCGACCGGGATGTTGATGAAGAACACCCAGCGCCAGGAATAGCTGTCCGTCAGCCAGCCGCCGATCGTCGGTCCCAGAATGGGCCCGAGCATGATGCCCACGCCGAAGATCGCCATGGCCACGCCGTGCTTCTCGCGTGGGTAACTGTCCAGGAGGATCGCCTGGGAGATGGGCACCATGGCGGCGCCGAACACCCCTTGGGCGACGCGGAACAGCACGATCTCGGTCAGGGAGGTGGAGATGCCGCACAGGAACGAGGCGATGGTGAAGCCGATGATGCTGAACAGGTAGATGCGCGTGCGGCCGAAGCGGCCCGCCAGCCAGCCGGTCGGGGGCGTCATGATGGCGGCACCGACGATATAGGACGTCAGCACCCAGGCGATCTGATCCTGGGTGGCGTTGAGCGTGCCCTGCATGTTGGGCAGGGCGACGTTCGCGATGGTGGTGTCGAGCACCTGCATGAGGGTGCCCAGCATGACCGCGACCGTGATCAAGCCGGTGTGCGGTTCGCCGCTCGCGGGCTTCGGCAGGTTCATGGAGCTTACCGGTCGTCGCCCGGGTCCGCGCTCGCTTCGCCGAAGAACGGGTTGTAATGGGTATCCACGTCCACCTCCGCGCTCATCCCGGCGCGCAGGTCCGGATCCCCCGGCGCGAGCGAGAGGGCGATGCGCACCGGGATGCGTTGCACTACTTTCACCCAGTTGCCGGTGGCGTTCTGGGCCGGCAGCACCGAGAACACCGAGCCGGTGCCCGGCGCGATGCTCTGCACCGTGCCCGTCCACTTGCGGCTGGGGTAGGTGTCCACCCGCACCTCGACCTTCTGGCCCACGTGCACGCGGGTCAGCTGCGTCTCCTTGAAGTTCGCCTCGACCCAGCGGTTACCGCTCATGACGAGCGCGAACACCGGCCGGCCCGCCGTCACCACGTCGCCGGGCTTGATGTCCACTTCGGTCACCACACCGGCGGCGGGCGCCTTGAGCGTCGCGTAGGAAAGCTGCAGCGCCGCCTGGTCACGGCTCGCGAGCGCCTGCTTGTAGCTCGCCTGCTCGGAGTACGGGAGGCTCGGATCGCCGTTCAGGCTCGCACTGATCTGGGCGATCTGCTGGCGGGCTACCGTGAGTCCGGTCTTGAGGTCATCCAGCTTGGACGAGGACACCACGTCCTGCTTCGCGAGGTTGGTCTTGCGGTCCACTTCCCGCTGCAGGTAGGCGGCGTTCGCTTCGGCCGCCAGGTATTGAGCCTGCTGCGCGCGGATCTGGTTACGCACGGTCTCGAGGTTGGCGGTCGCCTGGTCGAGGGCGATCTTGAAGGGTTCGGGGTCGATCTGCAGCAGCAGTTGACCGGGCTCTACCGCCTGGTTCTGGGCGACCGGGACCTGGATCACCCGGCCCGTGATCTGCGGCGCCACGTTCACTTGGTCGGCCACCACGTAGGCGTTGTCCGTATCCTGGTAGCGCTCGCTATGGGACCAGTACCACAGACCCAGCACCACGAGCACCAGGGGCAGGGCGATCATGAGCAGTAGCCGCCGTAGGCGGGGGTTTTCAGAGAGGCGCGCTAGCAAGGCCATGGCTTTTGACTTTCCTCGAACGGGCATGAGAGAATGGACTGGACGGTCTAGTCTAATTTCAACAGGTAGACGATGTCAAATCCAACTGTCTCTTCTCTTCCAGGCGTCATTTTAGCCGCTGCCGGCCTGCTGTCGTCCGGTGCTGCCCAATCCGGCACGCTCACCGAGGCTTTGACCCAGGCCTGGCAGAACAACCCCGCCCTCGAGGCAGAGCGCGCTTCCCTGCAGAGCGCCGAGGACCAGGTGGATCAGGCGAAGGGTGGCTACTATCCCCAGGTGAAGCTCTTCGGCGGGGTCGGCACCTCCCATCAGGGGGTCGATTTCATGGCCATCCCGGGTTTCAACCTCCCCATCGACACCATCATCCTGAACACCCGCCAGGTGGGGGTGGAAGTGGACCAGGCTCTGTACGCGGGCGGGCGGATCAGCGGCGGCGTGGAGACGGCGGACAAGCTGCGTGCGGCCGAGGAAGCACGGCTGCACGTCACCGAGCAGGAGCTCTTGCTGGCGGCAGCCCAGTCCTATATGGACGTACTGCAGTACCAGGCGGTGTCGGACCTCGAACAGAGCAACGAGCGCGTGCTGCAGCAGGCGCTGGATGACGCCCAAGCGAACTTCGATAACGGCGAGGTGACCCATACGGATGTGGATGAGGCCAAGGCGCGCCTCGCCGGCGCCCAGGCGGCACGCATCCAGGCCCAAGGCGCGTTGACGGCCGCCCAGGCATCCTTCGAGCGTGTCATGGGCAGCCCTCCGGATGGCTTGCAGCAGCCGGCGCCGCTCGCGGGGCTGCCGGCGAACCAGCAGGACGCCCTCAAGCTCGCCGAGCGTAATTACAGCGTCCAGTTGGCGCAATACACGTCCGATGCGGCCCATAGCAACGTCGACGTGGCGGCGAGCGTCCTGAAGCCGACGCTCCAACTGAGTGGGCAGGTCTCCAAAGCCCGGGAACCGCAGTTCCTGTTCGAACGGCTCGATACCCGTTCCATCATGCTCGAGCTCTCCATGCCCTTGTACGCGGGGGGCTCCCTGACCTCGGAGCTGCACGCCGCGCAACACCAAGCCGAGAGCAGCGATCAGCGCGCCGCGGATGCACTGCGCTCGGCCCGCGATGAGGCGGTGCGCGCCTGGCAGGCCTATCAGACGGCCAGCGCCGGGCTCGCGGCCATCGAGTCCCAGATCACCGCCGCCCAGTCGGCCTACGACGGCGTGGAAGCGGAGTACAAGGTCGGCGACCGCACCACCCTCGACGTACTCAATGCCGAGCAGGAGCTCCTGAACGCCCGGGTGAACGAGGTCCGCGCCAAGCGCGACGAGACGGTGGCGGAGTATTCACTCAAGGCGGCGGTGGGCGACCTGACCGCCGCCGGCCTTAAACTACCCGTGCAGACGGGCCCCGGGGAATAGCCTATGCTGAGCCAGCGACAGAGTGGGAGCCAGACATGATGGGCGAGGCTGAGACCGTCACCGGCTTCCCCGGCGGGCGGGAAGCGAAGCGCGAGGCGATCCTCGAGGCCGCCCGCAAGGTGTTCCTGCAAGTGGGCTTCGGTGCCACCAGCATGGATGCCGTCGCGAGCGAGGCCAAGGTCTCGAAACAGACGGTCTACAACCACTTCGGCTCCAAGGAAGAACTGTTCGGCGCCATGATCCGCAGCGCCTGCGACCGTATCGTCACCGCCTTCGAGCAGGCGCGTAGCGGCGGCCCGGAGGAGACGCTGCGCACGGTGGCGAAGGTGTTCATGGACAAGCTCTTCACCCGCGAGCGCCAGGGCCTCTACCGGATCCTCATGGCGGAGGGGCAGCGCTTCCCGGAGCTGGGCCGCATCTTCTATGAATGCGGTCCCCAAGTGACCCGTAAGTACCTGGCGGATTACTTCACGGAACAGAACGCCCGCGGCACGCTACAAGTGGCGAACCCCGCCGTCACCGCCGAGCAATTCATCGGCATGCTCACTGGCTGCCAGCTGCGCGCGCAGCTCGGGATCGAGCCGCTGCCGTCGCAGGATACGATCGATGCCTACATCGAGAACGCCGTGGCCCTCATGATGCGCGCTTGCTCGGGAAGTCAGCGCCGCTGACTTCCCGTCTCCAGCACAAGTACTAGCGTGCTCATTCTGCGCACGGCACATCCCTGTGCCGTGTATATCCGTACTTTAGGAACTCTCGGGCGGCCCTGGCATCTAAGGATGGTAGACTCCCGCGCTTCCAGACGGGGTCACGCGAGGGAGTTCCCATGACGTATCGCCTATTGGCCGCGTTCACCTGCGCGGCGTGCCTCAGCGCCTGCGCCCAGAGTCCTGCGCGACCCGCTGTTCCAGCGCAAGCTACCGCACCCGAGGTGGATATCGCCTACAGCGAATTCACCCTCAAGAACGGCCTGACGGTCATCGTGCACGTAGACCATAAGGCGCCCATCGCTGCGGTGAACGTCTGGTACCACGTGGGTTCCAAGGACGAGCCCGTGGGCCGCAGCGGTTTCGCCCACCTGTTCGAGCACCTGATGTTCAGCGGTACCCAGCATGCGCCGGAGGGCTTCAGCGAGCTGCTGGCGGAGATCGGCGCCACCGACAACAACGGCACTACCGACGAGGACGCCACCCACTATTTCGAGGACGTCCCCAAGAACGCCCTGCCCACGGCCTTGTGGATGGAGGCGGAGCGCATGGGCTGGCTCCTGCCCGCCATCGACCAGAAGAAGCTGGACGCCCAGCGGGGCGTGGTGCAGAACGAGAAGCGGCAGGACGAGAACCAGCCCTACGGGAAGGTGGAGCTGCGGGTGGCGGAAGCCACCTATCCGCCGGGCCATCCCTACCACCACACCACCATCGGCTCCATCCAGGACCTCGACGCCGCCACCCTCGACGATGTGCGCGGCTGGTTCAAGAGCTACTACGGGCCCAACAACGCGGTGCTGTCCATCGCCGGCGACGTGGATACGGACGAGGTGCGTCGGGAGGTGGAGAAATACTTCGGCGACATCCCCGCCGTGCCGCCGGTGGCGCACGTGCAGCAATGGGTCGCGAAGATGAGCGGCACACAGCGCGAGAGCATGCAGGACCGCGTGCCCGCGGGCCGGGTGTACATGGTGTGGAACGTGCCGGGCGGCGGCGAGGCCGACGCCGATTACCTGCAGATGATCGCCGACGTGCTGACGGAAGGCCGCGCGTCGCGCCTCTATAAGCGCCTGGTGTACGACGAGCAGCTCGCGAGCTCCGTGCATGCCGACCTCGATGCCCGCGAGATCGGCAGCCAGTTCACCATCACCGCCACCGCCTTGCCGGGCAAGTCCCTCGCACTCATCGAGAAGGATATCCGCGAGGAGCTCGCCCGTTTCCTCAAGGACGGGCCCACGCCACGGGAAGTGGAGAACGTGAAGGCGGGCCAGTATGGCGGTTTCGTCCGTGCCGTGGAACGCATCGGCGGCGAAGGCGGCGCTTCGGACGTGCTGGCGGAGAACCAGACCTTCGAGGGTGACCCGGCAGCCTACAAGGAATCCCTGCAGCGCGTGGAGACGGCTGTCCCCGATGAGCTCAAGGCCTGCGCCGGACGCTGGCTCGCGGATGGTGTCTACGTCCTCGACGTGCAGCCTTACGGCGACTATGGCGTGAGCGGCGCGGAACCGGATCGCAGCCATCCGCCCAGCCTGGGGGCGTTCCCGGCCATGCATTTCCCCGCGGAAGAGACCGCGACCCTGGCGAACGGCCTCAAGATCATCCTGGTGCACCGTGATGCGGTGCCGCTGGTGACCGTGTCCCTGCAGGTGGACGCGGGCTACGCCGCAGACCACGAGACGGCGCCCGGGACGGCGCGGCTCGCGATGGCGGCGCTCACCCTGGGCGCGGCGGGTAAGGATGCGATCCAGATCAGCAGCGAGCTGGGGCGCCTCGGCGCGACGTTCTACGCCGGGTCGAGCCTGGACACCACCGGCGCCTCGCTCTCCAGCCTCAAGCGCAACCTGCCGGAATCCCTCGCGCTGTTCAGCGACATCGTGCTGCACCCGACCTTCCCCGACGCCGATGTGGCGAAGCTGCGCAACCTGCAGCTGGCGGCTATACGCCGGGAGAGCCTCTCGCCGAACGGCATGGCGCTCAGGGTCTTCCCGAAGCTGCTCTACGGGGGCGATAACGCCTATGGGCTGCCGTTCACCGGCTCCGGCTACGAGAAGACGACTGCCGCCCTGACGTCCGCCGACCTGGCACGGTTCCACGCCAGCTGGTTCAAGCCCAACAATGCGACCCTCATCGTGGTAGGGGATACGAGCTTGGCCGAGATCTGGCCGCAGCTGGAGCGGCTCTTCGGCGCTTGGGCGCCCGGCCGCGTGCCCGCGAAGGACCTCAAGTCCGTCTCGCCGCCGGCGCATCCCGCAGTCTATCTGGTGGATCGTCCCGGTTCAGACCAGTCCATCATCTTCGCGGGCAACGTGGCGCCACCCGAGAGCGCCGCGGACGACATCGCACTCAAGAGCCTGAACACGGTGCTGGGCGGGGACTTCACCGCCCGCATCAACATGAACCTGCGGGAGGACAAGCATTGGGCCTACGGTGCCTACAGCTTCCTGCTCCCGGCGCGCGGCCAGCGGCCGTTCATCGCCTTCGCGCCGGTGCAGACCGATAAGACGGCGCCCGCCATGGCCGAACTGCAGAAGGAGCTGCAGGACATCGGTGGCAAGCGACCGCCCACGGCTGAGGAGCTCGCGCGCGCCAAGAGCCTCGAGACCCGCACCTTGCCAGGCGAGTGGGAGAGGAACGATGCCGTCGCCGAGGCCATCTCGTCCCAGGTTTCCTTCGATCTTCCCGCGGATTACTGGGACAGTTTCGAGGGCAAGGTGAACGGCCTCGACCTCGATCAGATGAAGCAGGCAGCGCAAGAACTGGTGCGGCCGCAGCAACTCACCTGGGTAGTGGTCGGGGACCTCAAGAAGGTCGAAGCGGACATCCGCAAGCTCAACCTCGGCGAGATCCACTATATAGACGCGGATGGGAACCCCATCGCCGCACACTAGACTCTGATGACACGCGTTCAAGACCCCGGCCGAGGCCGGGGTCTTGCTTTCTGCGCGTGTCGACACGCGGGTTACACTGTCTGCCCGGACTCGAGGGGGACCATGGCGACGAACCGCATCTGGCACGAAGCCCGCGTGCTCGCCGCGCTGGAGGCGGGCGCATGCGTGATCACCTCCGGCGAGCGTCTGGCGCGCGCCGTACGCCTCGCCCACGCCGCAGCCAGGGCGGCGTCGGGCGCGCAGGTCTGGGAACGGCCGGAGGTCCTCACCTACAGCGGTTTCATTAACCGTCTCTACGAGACGGCCATGGCTGCTTCCCTGCAAGCGGGGATTGCACCGCCGCCGAAGCGCCTCTCGGAGCCGGCCGCGGAAGTCGCCTGGGAGGAGGTGATCCGTAGCACGACGCATGACGGGGGCTTGCTGCAACCCGCCGCTGCTGCCCAGGAAGCGCAACGTGCCTGGAACCTCTGCAGCGCCTACCGGATACCGCTGGAGCGCATCGCCGCGGCAGGCGACGAGGACGCGCGCCAGTTCGCCCTGTGGGCGGAACATTTTCGCTGCCGCAGTCGCACGGAAGGCTGGCTCGAGGACGCCCGCCTCATGGATTGGCTTGCGACGCGCGTGCGTGACAGGAGCATCCCCGCGCCAGCGGCGACATTGATCGCGGGTTTCGATGAGTTCGCTCCACAGCAGGCCGAGTTCCTCGAGAGCCTGCGGGTGGCCGGCAGCCGGGTCGAGGTGCTGAAACCCTCCGTCCAGGTCGAGAACACCGTGCGCGGCGTGGACTGCGCCGACGCGGAGGAAGAGGGGCGGGCCGCCGCCCGCTGGGCGCGCGCGCTGCTCGACCGGGAACCGGCGGTACGCATCGGTATCGTGGTGGAGGACCTCGACGGCTGCCGCGACGCACTCGCCCGCGCCCTGGACGATGCGCTCTGTCCGGGGGCGAGTGCCGGCGACCCAGCAGCTCGCCCTTACGAGCTCTCCCTGGGCCAGCCGCTCGCCGCCGTCCCGGCTGTGCATGCGGCCTGCACCGCTCTCGAGCTCCTACGCGGGCGAGTGTCGTTCGCCACTGCGAGCCTGCTCCTGCGCACGCCCTTCATCGTGGCGGCGGAGGGCGAGTGCGCTGCGCGGGCGAGGCTCGAGCTCCAGCTGCGCGCACGGCAGAGCGGGGAACTCAGTCTGGAAGCTCTTGTGCACCACGCTGCCCACCAAGCTGGCGTGGCGCGCTTGCACGCGGCGCTCGGTGCCCTCATCGCAGTGAGGCTGCCGGCGCGACAGGCACCGTCCGCCTGGGCGGCGCTGTTCCGCGACGTGCTCACGGGACTCGGTTGGCCGGGGGAGCGTGGCCTCGACAGCGCGGAATACCAGGCGGTCACTGCGTTCCATGAGCTTAACGAGGGGCTCGTGCGGCTCGATGCGGTACTCGGTGCCATCGCGTTCGGCGAAGCGCTCACGCGCCTCAAGCGGCTCGCAGGCGGGAGCCTGTTCCAGCCGGCGGGTGAAGACGCACCCGTGCAGGTCATGGGCCTACTCGAGACATCCGGACTGCGCTTCGATCATCTCTGGGTCATGGGTCTCAGCGACGAGACCTGGCCCGCGAGCCCGCGCCCCGCACCCTTCATCCCGCCCAGACTGCAGCGCGAGCATGGGGTACCGCATTCGAGTGCGGCGCTCGAACTCGCCTTCGCGCAACGCGTCACCGAGCGACTGCAGGCGAGCGCGGGGCAGGTGCTGGTGAGCACTCCAGCGCAGGAAGGGGATGCGAAGCGGCGGCCGAGCCCGCTGCTCGCTGCCCTCGAGCAGGTCCGCTTGCAGGAACTTCCGCAGGCCGGGCTGCTCTCTTACCGACGACGGCTGCAGGCGGAGCACGCGGCGGCGCTGGAGTCTTATATAGACGAGCGGGGTCCTGCGCTCGCTGCCGCGGAGGGCGTCTGGGGCGGGACGCAGCTCATCCGCTCCCAGGGGGCTTGCCCCTTCCAGGCCTTCGGCCGCTTCCGCCTCGGTGCCGAGCCCCTTCAGGAACCCGGTCTCGGTCCCGATGCGGGAGAGCGCGGTCATCTGGCGCATCTCGCCCTGGAAGCCTTGTGGTCCCAGCTCGAGGATCAGGCAGCGCTGCTGGCGCTGGATGTCGCCGCGCGCCGCACGCTCGCGGAACGCTGTGCCTCCCAGGCGGTGGCGGAGCGCACGCGCAAACTGCCGGAGGTATACACCCGCCGGGTAGCGGAGCTGGAGCGCGGCCGGCTCACGGAGCTCCTCGGTACCTGGCTCGAGCAGGACGCGGCCCGCCCTCCGTTCAAGGTGATGGAGCGCGAGGCGAAACATCGCCTGGGCCTGGGACCCCTGGACCTCACCACCCGAGTGGATCGCATCGACGAACTTCCGGACGGTGGACGGGTGATCGTGGACTACAAGACCGGCCGGGTGAACCTCAAGGGCTGGCTGGATGCGCGTCCGGATGATCCGCAGTTGCCTCTCTACGCCGTCGGCAACCCGACGCGGCTCGCCGGGCTCGCCTACGCCTCGCTCCTGCCTGGCGAGATGCGTTACCTGGGGCTCGCGGAACGGGAGGGCGTGGCGGACGGGGTCATGGCTTATGCCGGGTATCGCTTCAAACCCGAAGCGGCGGCGGACTGGCCCGCGCTCCTGGGGTTCTGGCGGCGGACGCTGGCCGCGCTCGCGGAAGACTACGCTGCGGGTGACGCGCGCGTCGCGCCCAAGAGCGCCGACACCTGCCGGCACTGCCACCTCGCGATGCTCTGTCGCATCCACGAGCTCGCGCGGCCTGTCGAGGAGAGCGGCGATGACGATTGAGCGCCTGCTCGCGGAGGATGAGGCTTCCCGCGCCGCGGCGCTGGACGTGACGGCGTCCTGCATCGTGCGTGCACCTGCAGGTTCGGGCAAGACGGAACTCCTGACCCAGCGCTACCTTGCACTGCTCGCTACCGTGGACGAGCCCGAGGAGATCATCGCCATCACCTTCACCCGCAAGGCGGCGGCCGAGATGCGCTCACGCATCGTCGAGGCCCTGGAACTCGCGGCGGGCGCGGAGCCGCCGGGTCATTCCCATAAGCGCCTCACCTGGCAGCTGGGGAAGCGCGTGAACGGACGGGATGCGGAGCGCGGCTGGCAGCTCGCCCGGCACCCGGCCC
>DATIEQ010000067.1:0-7225 GCA_035455665.1 Gammaproteobacteria bacterium
GGAAACGACCATGAATGTGATCCGTTACGAACCCTGGACCGCCATGGACCAGCTCATGAACCACCTGTTCGACGGCCGCCGCCTGGCCCTGGCCGGCGAGACCGCCGCGGCGAGCGCCCCAGGCATCGCCTGGACCCCGACCGTGGACATCAAGGAAGAGGCCGGCCGCTACGTGATCCACGCGGACGTGCCCGGCGTGGACCCGAAGGACATCGAGGTGACGCTGGACGAGGGCGTGCTCACGCTCTCCGGCGAGCGCAAGAGCGAGAGCCGCACGGAAGAGGACGGCTGGAAGCGCGTGGAACGCGTCAGCGGCCAGTTCCTGCGCCGCTTCACCCTGCCCGAGACCGTGGATGCGGAGGGCGTCTCGGCACGCGGCGCGAACGGCGTGCTGGAGATCGTCATCCCCAAGCAGGCGAAGGTCCAACCCAAGAAGATAGAAGTAAAAGTGAACTGAGGACCAAGGAGCCCACGCCGGCATGGCGTGGGCTCCTGCGTCTTGGCCGCCCGTCGCCGCCAAACGGTATGAACCGTGGTGACGGACGCTGGTCTATCTTAAGGACTGCGACCTTTTGGCCGCGCCGTGCATCTGTATCTAAGGACGACGCCCCCTCAGGGCCGCCCGGGTACACCCGCGGCGCGGCTCGTGCGTTGTCTTGAGGCCGAAACCGGCCTTGTCGAACCCATCCGTCCAGCCAAAGAGGGTCTGAACCCATGAAACGCATCGTCTTCGCCGCCGTCCTCGCTGCGGCCCTGAGCGCCGCCCCCCTCGCCTCCGCCCACCTGCCGCCGCCCTTCGTGGCCGGCCAGCCGGTGCCGTCGCTGGCACCGATCATCAAGCGCATCGCGCCCGCGGTGGTGAACGTCTCCACCCGCGGCCACGTGGACGTGCAGCCGAACCCCTTCTTCAACGACCCCTTCTTCCAGCAGTTCTTCGGCAACCAGCCGGGGCTGCAGCAGCAACAGCAGCCGCGCCAGCAGCAGTTCCAGAGCTTAGGCTCCGGCGTGATCGTGGACGCGGACAAGGGCTACATCCTCACCAACAACCACGTGGTGGAGAACGCCGACAAGATCACCGTGACCCTGTACGACAACCGCAGCGTCGAGGCCAAGGTGGTGGGCAAGGATCCCGAGACCGACGTGGCGGTGCTGCAGGTGAAGGCGGATAACCTGACCGCCATCCCGCTCGCCAACTCCGACGCTCTGCAGGTGGGCGACTACGTGGTGGCGATCGGCAACCCCTTCGGCCTGAAGCACACCGTCACCGCCGGCATCGTCTCGGCCTTGGGCCGCGCCGGCATCGAGGACGGCAAGTACGAGAACTTCATCCAGACCGACGCCTCCATCAACCCCGGCAACTCTGGCGGCGCACTGGTCGACCTCTCCGGCAACCTGGTGGGCATCAACACCGCCATCCTGTCGAAGGGCGGCGGCAACATCGGCATCGGCTTCGCCATCCCCATCAACATGGCGAAGACCGTCATGGACCAGATCGTCAAGTACGGCAAGGTCGAGCGCGGCGTGCGCGGCATCACCATCCAGAACCTGACTCCGGAGATCGCCAAGCAGCTGGGCGTGTCCCAGCCCTCGGGCGTGGTGGTGAACCAGGTGCTGCCCGGCTCCGCCGCCGACAAGGCCGGACTCAAGCCCGGCGACGTGATCGTGAGCGTGGACGGACAGCCGGTGGGCAGCAACTCCGAGTTGCAGAGCGTGATCGGCGTGATGCGCGTCGGCACCACGGTCTCCCTCGGCGTGGTGCGCAACGGCAAGTCCATGACCCTGCAGGCGACCATCAGCAAGGCGGGCGCCGGCGAAGAGGCCGGCTCGGCCAAGAGCGAGAGCCACGGCCTGCACGTGGCCGAGCTCGACAAGGGTTCGCCGCTCTACGGCAAGGTGCAGGGCGTGGTGGTGACCGGGGTGGACCCGGACAGCGACGCCGCCTACGTGGGCATCCAGGAGGGCGACGTGGTGGTGGCGGTGAACCGCCAACCGATCAAGAGCGTGGCCGAGTTCCAGAAGCTGGTGGGCGCATCGAAAGAGAGCCTCGTCGTCAGCATCCGCCGCGACAATCTGCTGCTGTTCTTCAGCCTTGGTAGTTAAGACTCTTTAAGAAAGACCTATCAGAAGGGCCTCGTCAGGGGCCCTTCTCATTTTGAATGTAGTTCTGTCGAGCGAAGCCCAAGCAAACATCCCTGGTGTACCGACCCGGGTAGCCATCCCGCCTACCCGTGCGTCGCGGAGCGGCGACCCCGTTTTGTCAAAACTTTCAAACCGTTGGGTACTGCGCGTACAGACTGGCGCGGGCGGCCGTGTCTGGATTATGTATTGTGCCCGGGGATTTGCGGCGGAAATGTCCTATAACTATACCCCCCGGGCTGCCTGCGGCCCGACCGTTTCCAGGTCCCAACTCAATTCTTCAAGGGAGATCTCACATGTCGAAGATCAATAAGACCCTAGTGGCGACGCTGGCCGTCGGCTTGCTGTTCGCGGGCACCGCCCTCGCCGACGCCAGCAAAGCCGCCGCTGCCTCCACCGCGAAACCGGCCGCTGCGCCGGCCGCAGCCGCTCCCGCGGCACCCGCCGCGCCGGCCGCCTCCGCGCCTGCCGAGAAGCCCGCCGCGACCGGTTCGGTCAACAAGGCGCAGTTCACCAGCGGCGTGACCAACCACGAGCCCAACGATGAGCTCACCACGCTGGACAACAGCCACACGCGCATCTACTTCTACTGCGTGCTCAACAACCTCAACGGCCAGGAAGTGACCTTCCGTTGGAGCTACAACGACGTGACCCAGGCGGAAGTGAAGCAGACGCCGGCCTATCCCCATTACCGCACCAACAGCAGCAAGGAGCTCGATCCCTCCAAGCTCGGCACCTGGAAGGTGGAGGTGGTGGATGCCGGCGGCAACGTGCTGACCAGCAAGACCTTCGAGTACACGAAGGCCTCCGGTGAAACCTCTGCCGCTCCGGCGGCGGCGACGAAGAAGTAATCGGACTTCCGGTCCGATACGGAACGGGGTCGCGCGAGCGGCCCCTTTCTTATTTGGGAGTAACCCATGAAAGCATTACGCAGCGTCGGGGCCGTGGTGGCGGGCTTCGTGGCCGTGTTCGTGCTGGCGGTGCTCACGGACATCGTGCTGGTGACGGCCCGCGTGCTCCCCGCGATGGAGCACCCGGAACTCTACAGCGACACGCTGTACGCGCTCATCTTCCTCTACACCACCGTCTATTCCGGCGTCGGCGGCTACCTCACCGCCCGCCTGGCGCCCTCCCGTCCCATCGCCCATGCCCTGGTGCTCGGCGCCTTGGGCACGCTGGCGAGCACCCTCGGCGCCATCGCCAACTGGGACAAGGCGGCGGGGCATGCTTGGTATCCGATTGCGCTCATCGCCATCGCCATGCCTGCCTGTTACCTGGGTGGTGCGATGTATGTGAGGTTCAAGGCCGGAAAGACTGCGGGGTAATTCCGTAGTCCTAGCCATCCCTGGCGTGCCTTCCAGCCCAGCCATCCCTGGCTGGTCGCTCGCCGCATGCGGCGAGCCCCATCGCCTTGATTATTGATAGCGATCCCAGCCTGTTGGCTGGGTGGCTGGTTGCAGCAGAGGCACGGACGCCGCCCCGCGCAACTTTAGGAAACCACGGCGGTCTGAAACTGCGACCGCCCCCCTACGTCTCCCCAGGAGCCCCCCATGTCGAGGCACTGCCTGCGCCTGTTGTCCCCCGGCTTGATCGCCGTCCTCATGTTCGCAGCCGGCACCGCGCAGGCCGCGGCCCCGAACCTCAACCAGGGCGTCGTCTCGGACCTGCAGCAGATGATCCCGCTGCACGACGGCGTGCACCTGGCGGCGACCGTGTGGCGGCCCCTGGACCAGGCGAAACCGCTGCCGGTGGTGCTGATGATCACGCCCTACGTCTCCGACGAGACGCATAACCGTGCGGTCAAATGGGTGCAGGGCGGTTACGTGTACGTCGTCGTCGACGTGCGCGGCCGCGGCGATTCGGAGGGCGTGTTCCGCCCGCTGTACGGCGGCGGGCCCGACGGTGCCGAGGTGGTGGAGTGGCTCGCCCAGCAGCCCTGGTGCGACGGGCGCGTCGCCACGCTCGGCGGTTCCTACCGCGGCATGGTGCAGTGGGAGATCCTGGCGCAGCATCCCAAGCATCTCGTCGCCCTCATGCCCACGGCGGCGGTGTACCCCGGTTACGACTTCCCCAACTGGAAGGGCGTCATGCCGAGCTACACGGCGCAGTGGCTGGCCTTGACCAGCGGCCACACCGCCCACGATCAGCTGTTCGGCGACGGCGATTACTGGAACACCCAGTTCGCCCGCCTGTACAAGTCGGGCGCGGCCTTCACCACGCTGGCGCCCCTCGCCGCCGGGAACCGGCCGGCGTTCGAGGAATGGATGCAGCACCACGACTACGATGCCTACTGGGCGGCCTACAACCCGGATCCGCGCGAATACGCGAAGGTGAACATCCCCATCCTCGCCATCACCGGTTACTTCGACGGCGACCAGCCGGGCGAGATGCGTTACTACCGCGAGTTCAGCCAGAACGCCCCGGCCGCGGAACTGGCGCGGCTCACCCTGTTGATGGGCCCCTGGGACCATCCCGGCACCCGCTATCCGCAGAAGCAGCTCGGCGGCCTGACTTTCCCGGACAACTCGGTGCTGGACATCGACCATCTGCAGATCAGCTGGCTCGACTGGGTGCTGAAGGGCGGCAAGCGCCCCGAGATGCTCAGCGACCGGGTCAACTACTACGTGATGGGCGAGGGCGCCGAGCAATGGCGGCACGTCGCCTCCCTGGAGGCGCTCACCGACCACGTGCAGAAGCTCTACCTGAGCTCGGTGGATGGACCCGCCGGCGACGTGTTCCATTCCGGTCGGCTCGTGGCGGCGGTGCCGCAAGACACGAGCACCGACAGCTTCCGCAGCGATCCCAACTCCCAGGACGGCCTGCCGACGAACGACGGCAGCAACTTCCTCACCGACCAGAGCAGCTCCTTCCAGAAGAACACGCTCGTGTACCAGAGCGATCCCCTGACGGCGCCGGCCACCATCGCGGGATACGTGCGCTTCACCGGCAGCTTCTCCCTGGACACGCCGGATGCGGACATCGGCGCGGAAGTGGACGCGGTGTTGCCGGACGGCCGCACGCTGGTGCTGGGCACCGACCTCGTCAGGGCGCGTTACCGCCGCGGCATGAGCCGGGCGGCGCCGGTGACCCCCGGCGAGATCGAACCCTATGCGTTCGACGGCTTCTATCTCACCGACCAGCACCTGCCCGCCGGCACCCGCATCCGCCTGCTGCTGACCTCGGTCAACACGCCCTTCCTCGAGCGCAACGACAACAGCGGCGGCGCGCTGGGCGTGGAGCCCACGAACCACGGTCGCGTGGCCACCGTCAGCGTGCACCTGGACGCGGCGCACCCGAGCTATCTGGAGCTGCCGCTGGCGAAGGACTGATTCAGGCGTCGGTCAGGGAAGCGAAGCGTTTCAACAGCGCGGCATCGGGCAAGGCGCCTGCGCCCGCTTCGAGTATCTCGCGCATATGCCTGGGGTCGCCGGTGCCGGGAATTACACAGGTGACGGCGGGGTGGGCGAGGATGAACTTCAGGAGCAGCGCCGCCCAGCTCGTACAGCCCGCTTCCGCCGCCCAGCCGGGCAGCGGCTCCTTGCGCAAGCGGCGTATCAAGCCGCCGCCGCCGAAGGGACGGTTGACGATGACGGCGATGCCGCGCTCGGCGGCGAGCGGCAGGAGCCGCGCCTCCGCGGCCCGGTCCTCCAGCGCGTAATCCAGCTGCACGAAATCCCAAGGCGCGGCGCGCATCACGCTCTCGAGCTCCGTGTGGGCGGAGGGCGTGTAGTGGGTGATGCCGATGTAGCGCAGCCGCCCGTCCGCCTTCCAGGCCTGGAGCGTGGCGAGATGCGTACGCCAGTCCAGGAGGTTGTGCACCTGCATGAGATCGAGCCGGCCGCCCATGAGCGCGAGGGAGCGCTCCATCTGGGCGAGGCCCTCGCGCTTGCCGCTGATCCAGACCTTGGTGGCGAGGAAGGGCTTCGCGGCGGGCATCTCCTCGAGCAAGACGCCCACCATGCTCTCGGCCTTGCCGTACATGGGCGAGCTGTCGATGACCCGTCCGCCGGCGGCGAAGAGCGCCTCCAGAACATCATGTAGCGCTGCGCGCTCGGGCGCCTTCGGACCCACGTCGAAGTTCTCCCAGGTGCCCACGCCTATGGCCGGGAGTGATTCGCCGCTCGAGGGGATGGTGCGTAGCAGCATCTGCTTAGCCCGTGCCGTTAACCCGTCCCTGGTGCCGTGCCCAGCCCCAGGCGGGATAGTCCTTGCGGCGGGCGCCCGTGGCGGGGTCGACGGCGGTGAAGCGCATGGCGGTCTCCGGTGGGACTTGAGCAGAATCATAGCCGCCGTAAACCCCGCCAAGGTAATCTAGGGCCATGGGGAGAATGAGGATCATCGTCGGCCTGCTGCTCTGCGCCTCCGCCTGCGCGGCCTCGGGGGCGTCGCTCGAGGCCGAGCGCGCGGATTTCCGTGCCGCGTGGGCGCTCGCCGCCAAGGGCGACGCGAAGGCGCTCGCCCCTTACCTCGTGGAGCTCAAGGACTACCCGCTCTATCCCTATCTGCAGTACGCCTACCTCAAGGCGACCATCGACGCGCAACCGGACGCGGCGGTGGAGGGCTTCCTCGCGGCCCAGGACGGCCAGCCGGTGGGCGACGCACTACGCCGCGCCTGGCTCCTGTCCCTGACGCGGCGCCAGGACTGGGCGCGGGTGCTCGCCTATTACGCCGACGACACGGACCCGGCGCTGCGTTGCGCCGCGGTGAGCGCCCACCTCATAAAGTCGGACCAGCCGGACCGCAAGGCCTGGCGGAAGGCTGCCGAGGCGCTGTGGGTCGCGCGCTCCACGCCCCAGGACGCCTGCGCGACGCTGTTCGCTTATCTCGAGACCCAGGGACTCGTGACCAACGACCTGCGTCGGCATCGCATGGAGCTCCTGCTGGAAGCGCGATCCTACGAGGACGCGCGCCGGCTCCTGCCGACCCTCCAGGCCGACGACCGCGCCTGGGCGGAGCTGTGGCTGGAGGTGGCGGCCGACCCGTCCCGCGAGCTCGAGGACATCCAGGTGCCGGACGACTGGCGCTACCAGGAGCTCCTGCTGGCGAACCTGCGCAGCGTGGCGCGCGCCGATCCCGCGCGGGCGCGGCA
>DATIEQ010000068.1:0-2025 GCA_035455665.1 Gammaproteobacteria bacterium
CCTTCATGAGGGTGGGCTCGCCCGGCTCGCCCTCGGAGAGGGTAATGCCTTCCTCGGACGGCGCCGCCTCCTCCGCCACCTCAATGTTCTCGGGAACGGGGATCTCGCTGCCGCTCTGGGTGCCGGTGCCCTCGCCCAGGAGGGAAGGTTCGTCCTCCTCCGGATAGTCCGCGGTGACGGGGAAGCCCAGCGCCGACACGCAGGCTTCGGCGTTGTCCAGCATCGACAGCGGATTACCGCGACCCTGCTGCACCGTCTCCAGGTAGAACTCCATGCTGACGATGGCGTCCGCCATGCGGTCCAGCTCGTTCTGGGCCGGCACGCCCTTGGCGACCAGGAGCTTCTTCAGGATGTAGTGACGCAGGCTCAGGAGCAGCTTGAACACCCGCGGCATGTCCAGGAAGCGGAAGCTCGCCTGGATCTCGCGGATATGGTGCGGCAGGGACCGGAGCACTTCCCGGTGCGAGGGATCGTTGACGTATTCGACGATGGCTTCCTTGACCCGCGCCATGTTGATGATGGACTCGCGGATGACCGCGGCCTGTACATCGCGCAGATCCGCCTGGTTGGACGACTCGCGCGCGGCGCCCTTGCCCTCGGGGGCCACGAGCTCGGCAACCGCCTCGTCGAGGCCGGTCTCCACCTTGACGATGCCGGACGCGATGTCCATGAGCGCGGCTTCGTCCGGCGCCGCCTTGGCGGCCAGGATCTTCTGCAGGTTCTTGCGCTGGTCTTCCAGTTCCTGGTTCAGCGCGGGCAGACCGAGCACCGTCAGGGTGTCGCCGACCTTCTTGATGAGTTCGTCCAAGGGCGCGAGCTCGGCGGTGTCCGACTTGCCCATGCGCACGAAAATGTCGAGGGTGTCCTTGATGCGGGCGATGTCCTCGTGGATGGCGCCGGACACGGTGCGCATGAGGTTGGCGTTCGGCCCCGACATGCCCTCGCGAGCCTCCGTGACCTCGCTCACCTCCGGCAGCAGTTCGCCGAGCTTGAAGGATTCCTTGATGGCGGCGATGCGCTTGCCCGCCGTGGTGGCGCGGCCGATGTAATAGAGGAGGTTGTTGACGAGGTCCTGGGCCGGTTCGTCGGCCGCCTGGCCTTCGCCCTGCTCCATGAGCTTCTTGATCTGGCGGTCCACCTGGCCGAGCAGCTGCTTCAGGCTCACATCCGCCTGGATGCCGCCTTCGCGCAGGCCCTCGATGATGCCGCCGACGATCCACCAGAGTTCGAACACGCCCGGCGTGGTGGCGCCCTGCTCCAGCTTCTCGGCGGATTCCGCCAGCACGGCGAGGTGCTTGGCCGCGTCGTCGCCCTTGTACCAGCCGAGCAGTGCCGACTGGAACTTGGGCCGGACCTTCCCGGCCAGGCCCTTGATGTCCACCGCCTTCGCCGGCTGCGTCTGGGCGGCCATGCTGGCGGTGCTGCGGCCGGCGAGATTGTAGGCAAACAGGGCGCTCTCCGAGAGCAGCGGCTGGCCGCGCACGGTGCGCAGGTCGTTGAGGAGCGAAAGCAGCGCCAGCGGCATGTCGCGCCGGCCGCCGATGACCCGCTCCAGGTAATCCGGAAGCTGCAGCATGGCGCGCATCAGCACTTCGAAGGCGGTGTCGTTGCGCTTCACCTCGCCGCTGTCGAAGCCGCGCACCACGGCCTCCATCTCCTCGGCCAGCATCGCCGCGCCGTACACCTCGACGATGCGCAGCGTGCCCTGCACCTGGTGCAGAAGCTCCAGGCACTGGCTCAGGGCCTGCTTGTCCTCGGCGTGCTCGACGTAAGTCTCGAGCGCCTGGCGCGCACGCACCAGCGTGTGATCAAGTTCGTTCTTGATCCACAGCAGGGAGTCGGATGCGACCTGGCTCATGCGTGCGTCACGTCTCCGGGGTCATCCCGTTAAGCCGCCTGGCCCGGGCGCATCACCAGGGTCTCCTGGCTGCGGCTGCTGGGCAGCTTGAAGCCGGCGACCGATTTGCGCATCTCGGTGGCGAGTGCCGCGAGCTTGCCTACGCTGACGGCCGTAGCATTGGTGCC
>DATIEQ010000069.1:0-2329 GCA_035455665.1 Gammaproteobacteria bacterium
GTATCCCGCTTTGAACCGGCCAAGCATCCATGCCCTGCTTTTCGCCGCCTGTCTCTCGCTCGGGGCTGTGAGCGCCTGGGCAGCCACGGACCCGGGTGAGCAGGCGGACGCGGCGGGGCCCCGCGCCCAGAGCGGCAATGGCAGCGACTTCGACCTGCCGCAGATCGGGGAGGCCGGAGCCTCGGCCATCAGTCCGGAAGAGGAATACGAGCTCGGTGTGCAGGTGATGAACGAACTGCGCGACGCGGGCGCCATCCTGGATGACCCGCAACTCGCGGAGTACCTGCAGAACCTGGGACATGAACTCTCGTCACGCAGCGATAACCCGTCCCTGCACTTCAGCTTCTCCGTGATCAACGACGACACCATCAACGCCGTCACGCTGCCCGGCGGGTTCATCGTGGTGAACTCGGGCCTCATCCTCATGACCGACAACGAGGACGAGCTCGCGGGAGTGATGGCCCATGAAATCGGCCACGTGACCCAACGCCACCTGGCCCGGCAACTGGAGGACCAGCAGGACCGGAGCCTGCTCAACTTCGCGACGATGCTGGGAGCAATCCTCGCCGCTACCCGCACCAGCGACCCCAATATGGCAGTGGGGGCGCTCGCCACGGCGCAGGCGTCCATCATCCAGCACCAGATCAACTATACGCGCAGCGACGAGGCGGAGGCCGACCGGGTCGGTATCGCGACTCTCGCACGGGCCGGGTTCCCGCCCAGGGGCATGGTGGACTTCTTCGCCAAGATGCAGCGGAACTCATCCTTGAACGGCTATGACAAGATCCCCGAGTTCTTGCTCGACCACCCCCTGGACCTGACGCGCATGGCGGACATGCAAAGCCGTGCCGAGCAGATCCAGGTCGCGCCGAAACCCGACAGCCGCAGCTACGCCCTGATGCGGGCGCGCTTGCGGGTACTCGAAGCTGAAGATGCGAACACGGCGCTCGAGTTCTTCAAGAACAACGTGGATGGAGCGCGGGGTTGGGATCAGACGGCGATGCGTTACGGCCTCGCCCTGGCGGACGCGAAGACCGGGCAGTACGCTGACGCCATGACGCTGATGCAAGCCCTGGCCGCTCAGTTTGACGACGTGGTCGCGTTCCGCATCGGCTTGGCAGATGCCCAGATGCAGGCTGGGAACACTCAGGCCGCTGTCGCCTCTTACGCCGCGGCGATGAAACTCTTCCCCGACAGCACTCCGCTCATGTTGAGCTATGGCAACGACTTGATAGACGTGGGCAGATCTCAGGATGCCATCGAGCTACTGAAGCCGATAGCCCTGGGCAAACAGGAGGAACCGGAAGCGGTACGACTGCTCGCCAAGGCCTACGATAAGGCCGGCAACCATGGCGACTCACATTTCTATATGTCGGAATATTACCTGATCAGCGGCCTGCCCGCGGCCGCGGTGGAGCAGCTGCGCATCGCGCTCGCCACCCCCGGCATCAACTCCGTGCAGAAGCAGCGCTATCGCGCGCGTCTCGATCGACTGAACGAAGAAGCCAAGGCCGCTCGCGCGAACAAGAACGCATCGCGCCACATACGATAACCCCTCTGGACGTCGCCGGCGGCGCCTCTCTGGACGCGCACAAGGGTCATATGCAGCAGTCTCCAGCCACACCCCTCTTCGCAGTGCGACGCGCCCGCAGGCGATGCGCGCTGCTGGTCACCGCGCTCCTCGCGGCAGGCTTTGTCCTGAGCGGTTGCGCCAGCGCACCGCCGGATTCCGTGACCCAGACCCGGGATCCCTGGGAGAACTTCAACCGCAGCATCTACACATTCAACGACAAGGTCGACAAGGCGATCGCCCGTCCCGTCGCCGGTGCCTATAACCGCGCCATGCCGGCGCCGGCCCGCAGCGGCTTCCACAACATGCTGAGCAACCTCGGCGAACCGGTCACCCTCGTGAACGACACGCTGCAGGGAAAGCTCAAACAGGCACTCAAGGACACGGGCCGTTTCCTCATCAACAGCACCATCGGCCTGCTGGGTTTCTTCGACGTGGCGCAGCATGTGGGCCTGACAGACCACAAAGAAGATCTCGGCCAGACGCTCGCCACCTGGGGCGTGCCCTCCGGTCCCTACCTGGTGCTGCCGTTTCTGGGTCCGAGCAGTGTGCGGGACGCGGGCAGCCTGTATCCGGATTACTACACCAACCCCTTGAAGAACGGCATGCCGCCCCGCTACAAGAACGCCGCCACCGTCGCGAGCATCGTGGACACCCGCGCAGCGCTGATGGAGGCGAACGCCCCCATCGACAGTGCCTATGATCCTTACAGCTTCGTGCGCGATGCATATCTGCAGCATCGGCGCTATGAGATCTTCG
>DATIEQ010000070.1:0-4245 GCA_035455665.1 Gammaproteobacteria bacterium
GTCTGCAGCATCGCCGCGATCTGGGTGAAGGAGAGCGGCAAGGGCGGCTCGCGGAACAGCCGCTGCCCTGCCTGCACGAAAGGGATGAGCAGCAAGAGCTGCAACGGATACACCAGGTTGTTCGCGAGCTGGATCAGCGGCAGGTTGAGTCCGAGCATGAGCGCCGCCATGGTGCAGCTCACGATGGTGGTGCCGAGCACCGGCGTGATGCCGAGCAGTACGCCGAGCACCACTGCCAGCGCGAGCTTGTGGGGCGTGATGCCCTGACTCAGGAGCTCGAGGATGAGCCGCGTGACGCGGTTGTCCTTGAGGCTCAGGCGGCGTGGCTTTGGGCCGTCGGCCATTTTTAGGGTATCTCCGGTGGGCGGCGCAGTGTGGGCTTGGCCGTGTGCTGCGCGCAACGCGCATGGGCGGAGGCGCCGGAACCTCAGGTGAATTCCCTATGTGAAACAGGGGCTTGGACCTAGTCTAAGTACACGAAATAATTGTGACAAATTCATCCACTCGCCCTAGGAATTTGCCGATCCTGGTCTATAGTCAAACGCTGTGGTCGGGCTCCTGCCGGGGAAAGCAGGAGTACTTGGAAGGGTATTCCGGGTCCACCGGCCACGTATGTCAGGGCTTCGTTCAACTGGCGCACCGCGTCTCCCGTGGTGCGTCCGCCTGGGAGTCGTGCGTGTCCATTCCGGGTACGCGGCTCCCGCCGGGGCCGTATTGCGCGTGTTCAGGGGTTCGCGCCGGGGGGAACTAGAAGGCGGGGACGCGTGGGGACGCGCCTAAATCCATCCAATTGGGGGTTAACGTGAAAAAGTCTCTTATCTCAAGCGCTCTCGGCCTGACGGCCGCGGTGCTGGCCGCTCTCGGCCTGACCGCGGGCTCCGCCCTGGCCGACGGCATGGTGAGGAATCCGTACTCACCCGCCTATGACCATCCCTACCGCCACGGTGTGGTCCCGACCCGCGAGCTCCACGAGAAGATGAAGGCCTGGGAAGAAGCGAACCGCGCGCGCGTGGGCTTCGCCACCAGCGCGAACACGCTGTTCTACGGCGGCGGTACCGGCAGCGGCAGCCAGGGCAACGTGGGCGTCGCGAACGGCAAGGTGAAAGTGTACCTGGTGTTCTACGGCACGGGCTGGGGCACGCAGAGCACCAACGCCAGCGGCGACGCGGTGTTCTCCGGCGATCCGGACGGCGCGGCGCAGGTGGCCCAGGAGATGTTCAAGGGCATCGGCACCGGCAACGAACTGTGGTCGGGTGACCTCACGCAATGGTGCCAGGGCATCGCCTCGGGTTCGTCGAGCTGCCCCACCGGCACGGCCGCCTCGGCCTTCGTGCCCTACATGTCGGGCGGCATCCTGGCGGGCGTGTGGGAGGACACGAGCGCCACGAGCCCGATCAACGCCAACGGTCACACCCTCGCGCTGGAAGCCATCAAGGCCGCCCAGCACTTCGGCAACACCACGGCCGGCTCGAACCGTTACTCCTACTACGTGATCCTGTCGGCCCACGGCGACGATCCGGACAACTTCAAGAGCCCGACCCAGGGCTATTGCGCCTGGCATGACTGGAACGGCGATACCTCGCTCACGGGGGGCGCTGCCTCCTCGTCGGTGGGCGACATCGCGTTCAGCAACCAACCCTATAACATGGACCTGGGGTCGAGCTGCGGCGTGGGTTTCGTGAACAGCCCGGGCACGCTCGACGGCTGGACCATGACACTGGGTCACGAGTGGCACGAAGCCATGTCCGACTACTTCCCGGCCGGCGGCTGGACCGCGTCCTCCGGCCAGGAGAACTCGGACGAGTGCGCCTGGATCGCCGCAGGTTCCGCCGGCGGTGCAGCCAACGTCGCCATGGGCACCGGCACCTTCACCGAACAGGCCAGCTGGTCCAACGACACCAACAACTGCGCCATCTCGCACGCCATCGTGAGCCATGGCGCCGTGACGGTGACGGCGAACAACGGTTCCGTGAGCACCAGCACCAACACGGCCGTGAACGGCACGCTGTCCGCCACCGACTCGGGCGGCAATGCGATGACATTCGCGATCGTGACGAGCCCGGGCCACGGCACGGCGACCCTCACCAACACCGCGACCGGCGCCTTCACCTACACGCCGGCCTCGGGCTACACGGGCAGCGACTCGTTCACGTTCAAGGCCACGGATAACGTGACCGGTACCGTGTCGAACACGGCCACCGAGAGCGAGACGGTGAACGCGGTCGTGAACCATGCCCCGGTGGCGTCCAACGGTTCCGTGGCCACCACGGCGAACACCGCGGTGAACGGCACGCTCTCCGCCACGGACTCGGACGGCAACGCGCTGAGCTTCAGCGTCGTCTCCGCCCCGGCCCACGGCACGGCCACCGTGACCAACGCCTCCACCGGCGCCTTCACCTACACGCCGGCCAGCGGCTACACGGGCAGCGACAGCTTCACCTTCAAGGCCAACGACGGCCAGGTGGACTCCAACGTCGCCACCGAGAGCGTGACGGTGAACGCCGCGAGCGCCTGCCCGGCGGGCTATACGGCCTACACCGGCAGCGACACCCAGGGCAGCGACGTGTACGAGCCGAACGGCACGTACTACCACACCGCCGTGACCGGTCTTAACAACGGCAAGCTGTTCGGGCCCACGGGTGCAGACTTCGACCTGTACCTGTACAAGTGGACCTCGTCCGGCTGGCGCGTGGTGGCTTCCTCCACGACCTCCAGCGCGAACGAGTCCATCAGCTACAACGGCACCAGCGGTTACTACGAGTGGGACATCTACGCCTACTCGGGCAGCGGCAACTTCACGTTCTGCCTGCAGCATCCGTAACCGTCACTCGTTAGGGTCGGCTTTGATCCAGGCCCGCGGCGCAAGCCGCGGGCCTTTTCTTTAGCCGTTGCAAACCCGCCTAGTCACTCGCCGGTTACCGGGCCGGATGAACCGGCATGCTATGCTTTCCCGCCTTCGACGACCCCGTCCCTGACCGCGACACATGAAAGCCCTCTCGATACAAAAGCTCACCAAGACCTACAGCAACGGGGTCCAGGCCCTGAAGGGCATCGACTTCGACGTGGAAGAGGGCGAGTTCTGCGCCCTGCTGGGGCCGAACGGTGCCGGCAAGACCACCGCCATCGGCATCGTCACCTCGCTGGTCAACAAGACCGGCGGCCGCGTCTCGGTGTTCGGCCACGACATCGACACGGAACTGGAAGCGGCGAAGTCCTGCATCGGCCTGGTGCCGCAGGAGCTCAACTTCAACCAGTTCGAGAAGGTCCTCGACATCGTGGTGAACCAGGCGGGCTTCTACGGCATCCCGCGCTCGCTCGCGCGCGAGCGCGCGGAGAAATACCTCACCCAGCTGTCCCTGTGGGACAAGCGCGAGGCCATGTCACGCACCCTGTCGGGCGGCATGAAGCGGCGGCTGATGATCGCCCGCGCCCTGGTGCACGAGCCCAAATTGCTGATCCTCGACGAGCCCACCGCCGGTGTGGACATCGAGATCCGCCGCTCCATGTGGGACTTCCTGCGCAAGATCAACCGGGAAGGCATCAGCATCATCCTCACCACCCATTACCTCGAGGAGGCGGAGACGCTCTGCCGGCGCGTGGCCATCATCGATAACGGCAAGATAATCGAGGAAGGCTCCACCCGCGACCTGCTGGCGAAGCTCCACTCCGAGACCTTCGTGCTCAACCTGCGCAAGCCGCTCAAGAAGGCCCCTGCGTTGGACGGCTACGCGGCCACGCTGGTGGACGACACCACGCTCGAGGTGGAGATCAGCAAGCGCCAGGACGTCAACGCCCTGTTCGTGCTCCTGTCCAAGAAACGCATCCAGGTGCTCAGCATGCGCAACAAAGTGAACCGGCTGGAGGAGTTGTTCATCCGGCTGGTGGAGGGTAAGAGCTGATGAACTCCCGTGCCTCGCGCGCCGCGACCGCCGCCGCGCCCATCCCCGTCACGCTGCCGAGAGGCCATCGGAGCCGCTTGCGGGAGAACCTCATCGGCTTCGGCACCATCGTGGACCGCGAGATGACCCGTGTGCTGCGCATCTGGGTGCAGACCCTGGTGCCGCCCGCGATCACCATGACCCTCTACTTCATCATCTTCGGCAACCTCATCGGCCGCCGGGTGGGCCAGGTGGGCGGCTTCGACTACATGGCGTATATCGCCCCCGGCCTCATCATGATGCAGGTGCTGACCAACGCCTATACCAACGTGGTGTCCTCATTCTATGGCGCCAAGTTCGGCCGCCA
>DATIEQ010000071.1:0-5156 GCA_035455665.1 Gammaproteobacteria bacterium
CCCGCTTGCCGAAGCTGAGAACGGCAGCCGACTCCGGCGGCCATGGCTGATACGGATCAAGCGCTTCTGCTGTCTGGTATTCACGCAGAGCGTCGTCCCACCGTCCAAGTAGGCGCAACACATAAGCACGTGTCCAATGCAACATGAACCGGTTGCCGATGGTGTCTTGCACTGACTCCAGGGTCTTGTCAGCAGCGGCGTTATCGTTGTAGATCCAAGCTTGTAACGCACCCCGTGCCAACTTCGCCTCCGGCAACCCGGGAGCCAGTTTCTCGGCCATCGCGATCTCTGTTTCCGCCGCCTTAGCCTGTGCGTCGTTGCCGCCCCAAACCTCCATCACTGCAAGGTAAGCATGTGCTTGGGCAAAGTTCGGATCGACGGCCAACGCCTCATGCAAGAGTGTGACTGCCTTAGCTGTGCCGTTATCGTCGTAGTTGAAAGAGATCAGCGCTTGTCGCAGCAACTGCAACGCCCGTTGGTTTTTGGTTGTCGCATACCCTTTAGTGAGGCCGTCGACGGCAAGCGTGAGGGACCGCACGGGTCCAGCCAAACTGAAAGCTGCCTGTTTGGCGATATCGGAACTGGAAGCATCGTATGCGTATTCGCCCATGACGGAATATAAGGTTTCCGCTCCTGCGGCCGACACGAGCTGCATGCGCACGCTGTAGTAGGATTTCGCGTCCGTATGTTCGATGGATCCCTGCAGTATCAGCGTCGCCCCGGTCACTTTGAACACTTCAGCAAGGGCCGATGCAGATCCAAGCGTGGGGGGCAGGGCAGCGTGGGAAATGACCTTCAAACCGCCGAGATTCGAGAACGTATCTTCGATGGTCTCCTGCATATCTGCCGCCATGGCATCGTCCACCCTCCCCAGTTTCTGGAACGGCAACACTACGATGGATGGTGTGCCCGTTACCTTCGTCGATATTTCGCCCATGCGCCCTGCGTTGAACCGCCAGAGATATACGCCGGAAAGCGCCACGAAGATGACGACCACCAAGGAAACGACGGCACCCAGGCGGAATCGCACTCGCTTCCAGCGGCTGAACTGTTCCGGGTTCTCCTTGGACGGCGGGATGAACATCCACCCGAAAGTCAGCACCAGCGGGAAGCCGAGGGCGACTGCGCCGATGAGGTAACGTACGTCCTCGCGGGTGAACCCGATGTCCGGGAACACGGCGTTCGCCACCAGTACCAACACATAGGCCGCGGTCGCGTACCAGCTCGCGATGCGAAACATATGATGTTGCTTCAGCCGGACGAAGAAACCGGGGCCAGTGGATTTCGGCGAGGAACCACTCCAAGGGAATACCACTGCATAGAGCGGCATCTCGGCGTCGATGCCCTTGAGCTTGACCCCGCCGAGAGAGAGCAGCGGCAGGTCGAATTTGCCGCGGATCTGATCATAGACCGATTGGGTGACGGCGATGCCCCCAGGCGCGGCCTGCGGTTCCACCCGGGCGGCGATGTTGACGGTGTCGCCCAGAAGGTCCCCGTCCTTCCGGATCACGTCTCCCATGTGCACGCCGATGCGCACGATGAGTCGCTCCTTCTCCGGAACTTGCTTGTTGTGCTTGTGGAGACGTTTCTGCAGTTCCGTGGCGCAGCGCACGGCGGCGAGCGCGCTCTTGAACTCCACCATCAGGGCGTCGCCGATGGTCTTCACCAGTCGGCCACGGTGCTCGGCGATGAGGGGGTCGGCGAGCGTGCGCTTCAGTTCCAGCAGGCGCACGGCGAGCGCCTCGTCACGCTGCGCGAGGCTCGAATAGCCATGCACGTCCGTGAACATCACCGCCGCCATCTCCCGCGGCGCTTCGCGCGTCCTGCGTGTTTTTTTGCGTGCCATGCTCGCGCCTGTCGGACGGTGGCTGAATCCCCGCACCAGCATACCCCGGCGGAGCCGCAGGAAAACTTCTTTATTTACAGTGTGTTATACCGCCCCTGTTCGAGACGGTTCAACCGGCTGCGCAGGTTTCGAGGGTTTCCTGCAGACTTCCAATGCCCCGGTGAGCTGGCCCACGCCCTTGAGCTTGTGGCGGGAGAGTCAGTACGCGATGCCGGTCATTTCACCGTGATGCTGATGGTTTTCGCGGTGGAGGTCTTCAGGCCGTCGCTCACATGGAAGGTGAAGGAGTCGCTGCCGACGTAGTTGTGGACCGGCGTGTAGGTGAAGCTCCCGGTGCTGTGCAGCGTCAGGGTGCCGTGCTTGGGAGCCGCGACCTTGGCGTAGGTGAGTATGTCGCCGGTGTCCGCGTCCGTGCCCTTGAGCTGTCCGTTGTGGCTGGTGTTATGGGTCATGCTGAAGCTCGCGGCGGTGGCCACCGGCGTGTGCTCCGTGACCGTCACCGCCACGCTCGAGGTGTTGGAATCGAGGCTGCCGTCGTTGGCCTTGAAGGTGAAGCTGTCCTTGCCCACGTAGTTCTTCGCAGGTTTGTAGGTGTAGCCGCCGCCGACCGCCAACGTCACGGTGCCATGCGTCGGGCCCGCCACCTTGGCATAGGTGCGCGGATCGCCGTCCACGTCGGTGGACTTGAGGGTGGCTTTCTTGGCCGTGTTGCGATTCACCGGGAGAGAGGCGTTGACCGTGGTGGGCGCGTTATCCGCCACCGTGATGTCCACCGTCCCCGGGTTGGAGAACGCCTCGCCGTCGTTCGCCACGAAGCTGAAACTGTCCGCGCCCTTGAAACCCGGCGTCGAGGTATAGGTGTAACTGCCGTCGGGATTCAGCGTGAGGTTGCCGCTGGACGCTGTGTTTGCCACGCTGAACGTCAGGGAGTCATTGTCTATGTCCATCGCAGAGACGTTGCCGCTGAGCTGGGCGCCCGAGTTCACCGTCTGCACGTCGTCGAACGCGAACGGCGGCGTGTCCGGGATGGTCACGGCCTGTGAGGCGCTGTCGTCCGAGGCGGTGTCGTCAGGCTGGTTGCCGTCGGCGTTGAGGGTGAAGGTCTTGAGGCCCTTCGTCGTCGGCGCCTTCACGTCCACCGTCAGGTTTTCAGTCGTAGCGCCCGGCGTCAGTCCGACAGCGTAGGCGCAGACCAGCACGTTCCCGGTGGGGGCGCCCGGGCAGGTCCAGTTCGTGCCGCTGGCGTCCACGAAGGCGGTACCGGCGGGCAGGTCGAGACTGGCGGTCACGCCGGTGGCGGTGGTGAGCGCTGAGATGATCGTGGCGTTACCGGTCGCGCTGGAGGGCGCCGCCGTGTTGATGATGGAGGCCGTCAAGGCCAGGGGGTCGCTCTTGGCGACGGTGCCCGGAGGATCGACGCTAAAGGAAAACACACTGAGATCCAGGGAGCTCTCGCGGGCATAACGCTGCGCGTAGACGCCGAAGCCGCCGCCGTCCTGGAGGTTGCTGGTCCAGGCGATCACGAAATCCCCTGCCGCGTCCATGGCCATCCGCGGGGCGAACTGGTCGCTGGTCGTGGTGGTATTGACCTGGAACTCCGAGCCCCGGGTGCTGCCGCTGGCGGCGTAACGCTGGGCGTAGACGCCTTTGCCGGCGCCGTCCTGGGACGGGCTCATCCAGGCGATGGCGAAGTTGCCCAGGGCGTCCATGGCGATGCTCGGGGTGTCCTGGTCGCCGGCGGTGGTGGTGTTCACCAGGAACTCGCCGCCCTGGGCGGCGCCCGCGGTGTTGTAGCGCTGGGCGTAGATGCCGCCGCCCGACGCGGCGTCCTGGTTGAAGCTCACCCAGCTCACGGTGAAGTTCCCTTTCATGTCCATGGCGACGCTGGGGGAGTATTGCTCGTCCGCGGTGGTGGTGTTCACCTGGAACTCGCCCAAGCCCGTATCCGCGCCGGTGTTGTCGTAGAGCTTGGCGAAGATGCCGTCGCCATGCCCGTCCAGGAGGTTGCTCTCGTAGACGATGACGAAGCCGCCGTTCGCATCCATGGCCACTTGCGAGCTGTTCTGGTTGTCGGTGGTGGTGGTGTTGACGCGGAACTCGGATCCCTCGGCAGCACCGGTGGAGTCGTACATCTGGGCATAGACCCCCGACAGGTCGCCGTCCTGCGCGGCGCTGTCCCAGGCCACCACGAAGCCGCCGCCGGCGTCCATGCCGACGCTGGGGCTGCTCTGGTTGCCCGTCGTATAGGTGTTGACCAGGAACTCGCTGCCCGCGGTCGCGCCGCTGGAACCGAAGCGTTGACCGTAGATGCCGAAACCGTCGCCGTCCTGGCCGTTGCTCGCCCAGACCACCACGTAATCACCCCCCGCATCCATGGCGACGCTCGGAGCCGTCTGGTCGCCGGTGGTATGGGTATTGACCTGGGTTTCGCCGCCGACCGGCGTGCCGTCCGCCATGTAGCGTTGGGCGTAGACCGCGTTGCCGCTGCCGTCGCCGGGGCCCGCCCAGACCACGACGAAATCCCCCGCCGCGTCCCGGGCGGTCCGGCCGAAGAACTGGTCGCCGCTGGTGGTCGTGTTGATCCTGAACTCGGAGCCGGTCGCGGCACCCGGTGCCGGCCCCGCGGCGCCGGCGGTGGTCGCGGCCGTCACGGCCAGGGCGATGAGCAGGGACAGGGTGAAGGGATCCGTCCGCCCTAGACTGCCAATCATCGGTTGATCCTCCACGTTGACGGGATTGCTCGCCGAACCGGCTAAGCCGGCGGTGGCGGCGCGGCGTTGGAGGCTGAACGCCTCTCAACTCACGCGGTAAGCGCGCCGGTGGGCACCCCGAGGATTTATGTCATCAAGTGTAGGTATCGGAGAAGTAGGCAACAAGGAAGGAGTACAGACCCCCCGAGTTTGGCTGGGTCTAAAGTCCCAAAATCAAAGAGCGGACTTCGTTATGTAAAATTTAACCCGCAGCGCAGGCTTCGAGCGGCTTCCCGCCGACCTCCAGTGCGCCGGTGAGCCGGCTCACGTCCTTGAGCTGGTGGCGGCTGAGATAATCCGCGATGCCGGCGTTGAGCTTCTTGCAGATAAGGGGATCGTAGAAGAGGGCCGTACCCACGCCCACGGCACTGGCGCCGGCGAGCAGGAATTCCAGGGCATCGTTGACCGTGGTGATGCCCCCCTGGCCGATGATCGGGATCTTGTGGGCCTTGGCCACCTGATAGACCTGCTGGACCTTCAGGAGCGCGATGGGCTTGATGGCCGGGCCCGAGAGCCCGCCCTGCACGTTGCCGATGACGGGGGTCTTCTTCTCCACATCG
>DATIEQ010000072.1:0-3337 GCA_035455665.1 Gammaproteobacteria bacterium
GCTGTCACCGGTGCTTTTCGGCGCCGGCACCCGCCTGTTCGACGGCGTGGACGCGTCCAGGGTTGCGCTGGAGCCGGTCCGTGTGGAGCCGTCGTCGCGGGTGACGCACGTGACCTACGCCGTGCACCCACGGTAGCCGCGCCGCCACTCCACCCTAGGGACCCGAGCACCCACGGCACACACGCTTGAATCAGCAGGCCACCACGGGCGTTCTTTAGCAGCTGATCGACTGACACTGTGCGCGGCTCGAAAGGAATGATTCTTGCTTTCTTCCCTGTGCTGTTTTTCGAGACGGACTCAGCCGTGATGAACGGGAGTGTGGGGACGGGCTCCCCCTCCGTCTATCGCACACCCGGGGCACTCGCACCCCCAAAGGGACTAGTTATTTCGCGCATCGAAAATAGCAATGGTGATTGATGAACCACGGCCTCGCTGCGGCTCGTTTTTCGTTTAAGTTCGAGCCATATTGGACTTGCCGCAACGTATGCGGCGCCACCAGCATCGGGACCAAGTGCGAGAGGAAATCCCAGCAGCCCAGGCTCTCCGCAACCGACTGAAGATCCAGCAGCGGGCCATCCGGCTTTCCCGCTTCCGCGCAGACACTGCGGGCAAGGTTCTCGGCATCCTCGAAGCTCTGCGGTGCCTTGCGCCCTGGACGCTCCGCTGACGACAGCAGCCGGCGCTCCTCCAGGAAGGCCACGTCCCTCGCAGCGTTTTCCAGGGCACGGTCAAGGGTGCGGGAGAACCCGCTACCGTCGGCGCGGTACTCCACGTCCAGCGCCTGCTAAACGTCGAGGGTTACGCGGTGCTGCGAGTCGATGCGGACGGCGCGGCCCTCATCCTCGACGAACCCCTCCTCCGGGAACAGTAAGGCATCACTCCTTGACCGCCCCGACACCAAGCTATCGACCGTAGGCGAGTATTCTCGATGCGAGAAATGCGAAACATTGCAGTCGGATAAGGCGTTCTCTGCTAACTTTCTGTAGCATGCCGCTGTCTATCAGCAAGGGTGAGTTCAACCGCCTCGGGGATCGGCTCGCGGAGAGCGCGACCCCTAGTGAGTCCGATCTTGAGTTGCTCGCTACCGCCCTGGCTGCCTACTAGGAGACCCTTGAAATCGTTAAGGCCGATCTCCGGAACCTTGGGTTCGCGCCCACAGGACGGGTGAAGACGATCAAGACCATGGTGGATAAGCTGCGGCGAACGCGAGGCATGCAACTGAGCCGCGTTCAAGATCTCGCCGGCGCGCGTATTACGGTGCGTGACTTCACCGCCCAAGACGACTGCAGAGACAAGATCGCCCAGTTTTACATCGGCCGGGGCTGCGACTGCAAGGTCATCGACCGTCGCACCGATCCGCGCTACGGCTACCGGGCGGTTCACTTGGTCGTACGCATGGACGGGATCCTGATCGAAATACAGATCAGAACCGAACTTCAGGACTCATGGGCGCAGATATTCGAGCGGCTCGCCGACCGCTGGGGAAGGGGAATCCGGTACGGGGAGGACCCAGTCTCTCCCGAGGCACTGGTCAGAACGGGTGAGTCGACCTACTCACGACGCGAATCGGTTGAGGTTTTGATGTTGCTCAGCGACAACATCAACGATTTCGAAGATGCAAGAAAGCTAGCAGACGAACTAAAGCTCTTTGCAAGCAGAATGAAAACGCGTGGCAGCGAAGCGGTCCGGAAAATCGCTCCAGAAATGATGGCGACTAAAGTACCGCTGGAACCAGCAGACTGGGAAATATACGAAGACCTAGCCGACATGTATAAGAAACGCATGAATAGCGAGGTACAAAGGCTTCTATCCCTACGGGAAACTATGTCAATTTCCCAGTTCATGCGACTCAATGAGCTTTTTGCTGAGATTACACAACTCGAACTAAACAACGAATACGATAGTTTGTCTAGGTGGGAGATCCAGGTGCGAGCTAGACTGACCCTAGTGGCGAACGCGGTAGACGAAGACGAGGGGATGTGACCTGCCGTGCAGCACTACCTCTTGATCTACAACCGACACGAGGGCCGGATCATCAGGCAACTTGAGTTTACGGATGCCACCCGCGCCTTGGCCGCCAGGTTCGCGGCCGAACGCGAGTTCCGCGAGGCTGCCGACATCGAGATCGTGGTCTTGGGGGCGGAGTCGCTGGCCGCGCTGGGGCAGACGCATGCCAGGTACTTCAAGAGCGTTCAGCAATTGGCCGAGGACGCGCTCGAGCGACTGGGCGAACTGGCGTAGGCGGTACCGTGCCCGCTAACTGGCTTGACCTGCTTGCCGTCGGGCTTGGCCGGTTCACGCCAGCCCTCGACGCGGACCTCGGCGCGGTCACCGACGGCGGGTCGGCGTTCAAAGCGATCCGGGGCGAGTGCGGGGCCGGCAAGACCTTCCTTACCCGGTACTTGGCCGAACGGGCGCTGCGCCAAGGATTCGCCGCCGAGGTACAGGTCTCCGAGACCGAGACACCGCTGCACAGGCTGGAGATCGTCTACCGGCGGATCACCGAGTCGTTGCGGACTGCGTCGTTCCCGCCGAGCGCGTTCCGTCCCGTGCTCGATTCATGGCTGTTCACCCTTGAGTCCGACGCCGTCGCCACCGACCCCGGCCTCGCCGAACGCGGCCAGGACGCCGTCGACGCCGCGACCGAAATGCTGCTTGAGCAGCGTCTCGCCTCTGTCTCCGTGCGGACCCTGGCCTTCGCGCAGGCGCTCCGCTTTAGCTGCTCGAACTCGGCGGAAAGGTCCGCGACCTGTACGTGGCGGGTGCCGGGGCACCGGACAGGGTTAAGGGGACCGTGGATGACGCTTACATCGCGGACCTAGCGGCCGGGGTGAGCGGAGCGCTCGGCGGTAAGGTCGGGATCGCACCCCGGATTTTCCTCAAAAAGCTTGTCACCGACATCCTTGACCGGGTCGACCAGTTCCCAGACTTCGACCCGCGTGAAGGCACCCCCGTGAACGACGCCGCCGCCGTGATCCCTGCCCTTCCCGCCAGGGCCGCCCGCCTGCCCCCGGCCGACATCCTGCTGACCGAACCGGAGACCCTCGGGGACGACGTCCTGGAGACTTGCCTGTATATCCTGCGGGACCAGCTGTCCGGGAGTGACGTCCCGGAACCGGGCGCGGGAGTACGGGGTGCCACGCGGAGCAAGGAACCGTTATGGACACTCCGGTGGGCCATCTGCGGCGACTCCGGCAGCACGCCCGCATTCTTCGGGAGACAGCAGTGACCAACCCGGCGGCCAGCAGGTTCGGGGACCGGATCGAACCGGGCCCTGCGGTGGGCTTCCGGTGCGTCTGGTGGGTCGGCTAGGAGGATGTCCACGGCGAGCAGCTTC
>DATIEQ010000073.1:0-15492 GCA_035455665.1 Gammaproteobacteria bacterium
GTGTCTCCGCAGAACATTATACCGTGGCCCTCGTAGGCGATATGGCCAGCGGTATGGCCTGGGATGTCCAGCACCCGGAAGTACGCGCCCAGCTTGGGCAGAACGACCTGTTCGCCCTCCCGCAGGGCAAGGGTGACCGCCTCGATCCGCTCGCGGGCAGGCCCGTAGACAGGGCAGGCGTACTCCGTGGCGAGCTGCGCCGCCCCACCCATGTGGTCCGCGTGGTGGTGGGTGACGAGCACCGCTTCCAGTTCGAGGCCGCGCTCGGCAAGGGCATGTTTGACGGGTGCTGCATCACCCGGGTCCACCACGAGCGCCTGCGCGCCGCGGCTGAGGAGCCAGATGTAGTTGTCGCGGAATGCGGTCAGGGCACTGAGGGTGAATTCCATGGGTCATCCTATGCTCTGCAAAATACGGGGCTGGAAACAGGGTCCCGTAGAATATTATGGTACTGTCGCCGCGGCGGCAGGCGGATGGTCGAGCACGATGCAGGCAGAGCTGGACGAGTGGTGGCAGAGCAAGACCGGGGCCTACCTGCTGAAGCAGGAGCGCGCGGCTATGAATGAGGTCTTGTCCACCATCTTCGGCTATTACCTGGTGCAGGCCGGCAGCTGGGGCCCTGCGGGAGCCTTGCTCGAGGCGAGTCCCATACGCAGTCGCATGCTCCTGGGGGGCTGTGGCGCGGTGGGCGCGGCGCTCAACGGTGACCCGCTCTACCTGCCTTTCGCGGGCGATTCCGTGGATGCGGTGTTCCTGCCCCATACGCTCGAGCGGGTGGCGGAACCGGAGCGGGTGCTGCGCGAGGCCGAGCGTGTGCTCCACGGCGAGGGACATCTGATCGTGCTTGGATTCCACCCTTGGGGTCCCTGGGGGCTCAGGCGCTTCATCGGACCGCGGGTTCCTTGGAGCGGACATTTCCTGCGTGCCGGACGCCTAAAGGAATGGCTGAACGTGCTCGGTTTCGAGACCTTGAGCGTGCGCGCGCTGGCGTTCCGTCCGCCGTGGCAGCAGCGTCTGTTGCTGGTGCGCAGCGCATTTCTCGACCGCCTGGCTTGGCGTGCGACTGCCGGCGCCTATTTGCTGGTGGCGAAGAAGCGTGTCTTCAGCATGACGCCGCTGCGCGCACGCCGCGCCTTGCCACAGGGGGCCTTCAGCGGCGTCGCCAAACCCACTACCCGGAGCATGCCTTGAATACGGTCGAGATCTATACGGACGGTTCCTGTCGCGGTAACCCCGGGCCCGGGGGATGGGCGGCGCTGCTCACGAATGACGGTCATGAGACGATACTGCAGGGTGCTGAGCCCGAGACCACCAACAACCGCATGGAACTCACGGCGGCGATCCGCGCCTTGGAGAGCCTGAAGGAGCCGTGCGCGGTGACGCTCTATACGGACTCGGAGTACGTGATGAAGGGGATCAACGAGTGGTTGCCGGCCTGGAAGGCCCGCGGTTGGAAGACGGCAGCCAGGAAGCCGGTCAAGAACCAGGATCTGTGGAAGGCCTTGGACGCGGCGGTGAGCGCGCACCGGATCGCCTGGCGCTGGGTCCGCGGCCACACTGGGAACACGGGGAACGAACGGGCCGACAGACTCGCGAATGCAGCCATCGACTCGCTGTTCAAAGGGAAGGCTTAGGGCGATGCGGCAAATCGTGCTGGACACCGAAACCACGGGCCTCGAGGCGAGTGAGGGCCACCGCATCATCGAGATCGGCTGTGTGGAACTCTTAGACCGGCGCATCACGCGTAACTCGTTCCACCAGTACTGCAACCCCGGCCGAGAAGTGGACGAGGGCGCCCTGCAGGTGCACGGCATCGACAATCGCTTCCTGGCTAACAAGCCGCGTTTCGCGGAAGTAGCCCCTGAATTCTTCAAGTTCGTTGACGGTGCCGAGCTCTTGATCCATAACGCCGCTTTCGACGTGGGCTTCATCAATAACGAACTCAAGCTCATGGGAGAAAAGGCGGCGGACATCACCGCCCGTTGCCGCGTTGTGGATACCCTCGAACTCGCACGGCGGCTGCATCCGGGACAGAAGAACAGCCTCGATGCCTTGTGCAAGCGCTATCACGTGGACAACTCAGGCCGCGAGTACCACGGAGCTCTGCTGGATGCGCAGCTATTGGCAGAGGTGTACCTGGCCATGACCGGTGGCCAGGCGGCACTGGTCCTTGATGCGGGGGCCCAGACAGGAAGCTTCGGTAACCGACGGCAGCGGCGGCTGAACCGGGACGGGCTGGCATTGACGGTGACGCACGCAAGTACGGAGGAGAATGCGGCACACGAGGCGCGGCTTGCTGAGATCGACAAGGCAAGCGGCGGGCACTGCATCTGGAACGGACGGGGCGGTAAGGGCTGAAGCCATTTCAGGCGATTTTGATTACCATAGGACTACAGGGCGCCCGCATCCATGGCTGCCCGGGCGGCGCGGATCGTTGGGATACCTGAGGAAGGAGAGTAGTGCATGAAGATCGCGACCCAGGCGGTGCTACTGATCTCCCTCGCGCTGCCGCTGGCCGCGGCGGCAGATCAGAGCGGCAATCCCCCCGCCCAGGACGTCTTCAGTTACAGCTATCTGCAGCTGGACCACCAGAGCGTCCGCTCGGATTTCTTCGCGGACCGGTCCGCGGGAAATGGCCTGAAGTTCTCCTACGATTTCGCCGATTCCGTCTATCTTTTCGGTCAGTGGAATCGTCTCGATTTCGAGGCGCTGCCCGGAAACCAGAACCTGCTTGGGTTCGGAGTCGGTGCCCATCAAGCCTACAGCGAGCAGACTTCCTTCTATATCGACCTCGCGCTGCTCAGGGACAAGCTGGATGCGACGGCGGGCGGCGCGAGCGACGACTACTGGCGGGTGAGTTATGGCTTCCGCATGCACGCGAACAGCCTGCTGGAACTGGACGGCGGCATCTTCACGGAGCGCAACACGGACTTCGGCCGGCGTCCCTTCGGTGAGCGCCTGGGATTTGGGCTGGACTTCAGCGTCCTCAGCCTGATGCTTTCCGGGGAGCACACCGCCGACGGCAATCGCGCGGAGCTCGCCCTGATCTGGGCATATAAATAGCCACGGCCGCGCGAGCGCGGCTCCGATGATTCCCTTACCCATCGATTCACTGCTAGCGGATATCCGTCGACGGCTCGCGAACCCTGGGGCGCTCGTGATCCAGGCGCCGCCGGGTGCAGGCAAGACCACCCGCGTGCCGCTCGCCCTGCTGGATGAACCCTGGTTGCAGGACCGAAAGCTCCTGATGTTGGAGCCCCGACGCCTCGCAGCGCGCATGGCGGCACGCCACATGGCGGCGGAACTCGGTGAGATGCCCGGGGCGCGCGTCGGCTACCGGGTACGGATGGAGACACAGGTAAGCGGCGCGACACGGATCGAGATCGTCACCGAGGGCGTGCTCACGCGCCTGCTGCAAGACGACCCAGCGCTCACCCGCTACGCCGCAGTGATCTTCGACGAGTTCCACGAGCGCAGTCTGCAGGCGGACTTGGCGCTCGCGCTGTGTCTCGAATCGCGCAGCGCCTTGCGGCCGGATCTGCGGATCATCGTCATGTCCGCAACGCTCGAGGCACTGCCGGTGGCGGAACTCCTTGGCGGCGCCCCGGTGCTGAAGAGCGAGGGGCGGATGTTCCCGGTGGAGACGCGCCACCTGCCGCCGGCGCCCCAGGCGAACCTGGTCGCCCACGCTCAATATGCCGTCGAGAAGGCGCTGCAGGAGGAGACCGGCAACCTGCTGGTTTTCCTGCCGGGTACCGGGGAGATCCACCGCCTGGAGGAGCGCCTGCGGGGACGGCTGCCGCTGGGGGTGCGGCTCGCGCCCCTGTACGGCGATTTGGACAACGCCGCCCAGGATCGCGCCGTAGCCCCACCCCCTCCGGGCGAGCGGAAAGTCGTGCTTGCGACCTCCATCGCCGAGACGAGCCTCACCATCGAGGGTATCCGTGTGGTGGTGGACGCGGGGCGCATGCGGGTGCCCCGCTTCGACCCGGTGAGCGGTATGACCCGCCTCGAGACGGTGCGCGTGTCCCGCTCCTCGGCGGAACAGCGCCGCGGCCGAGCGGGCAGGCTGGGGCCGGGGATCTGCTATCGCTTGTGGAAGACATCCGATGATGAGCGGCTTGCGCCCGCCAACACGCCAGAGATACTGGCCGCAGATCTGGCGGAACTGGTGCTGGAACTGGCTCGCTGGGGCGCGCGGGATCCCGGCGCACTGGCGTGGCTGGACCCTCCGCCCACCGCCGCCTGGAACCAGGCACGGGAGCTTCTGCGGGGTCTGGGTGCGATCGACGCGGCTGGCGGCATCACTGCCCATGGCCGGGAATTGGCGGCACTGCCTTTGCATCCGCGCCTCGCGCATATGGTGATCCGCGGGCGCGCCCTCGGCTGGGGCGCCTTAGCCTGTGATCTCGCGGCGCTCTTGAGCGAGAAAGACCCTCTGCGGACGGGGGCACCGGCGGGTGCAGACCTGCATCTGCGGCTGGCGCTGCTCGCCGCCCATGACGCTGAATCGAAACGCCGCACGGGACGCTTGCGTGCCGTGGCCGCAGACCTACGGCGGGCTGCTGCCATCGATGCCCGCGACGCGGAACTTGGGGACGAGGGGGTACTCACGGCTTTCGCCTACCCGGATCGCATAGCGCAGCGGCGCCCGGGCGACGTACCCCGGTACCTGCTGGCGAACGGGCGTGGCGCCCTATTGCAGGAAGGGGACCCGCTCGGCGGCTCACTCTGGCTCGCGGTGGCGCAGCTGGATGGCGCGGCGCGCGAGGCGAAGGTATTCCTGGCAGCGCGACTGGAGCAACGCGGCATCGAGACGCATTTCGTAGAACTGCTTCAGGAGCGGGAACGGGTGGAATGGGATCAGAAAACGCAGGCGGTGCTTGCCCGCAAACGCCTCGAACTCGGGTCGCTCATCCTCGAGGATGCACCGGCGGAGCGCGCGACTCCCGAGGCGGTCGCCGCGGCGCTATTCCAGGGCATCCAGCAGGCAGGACTCGACTGCCTTCCATGGACAGACGGGTTAAGGCAATGGCAAGCAAGGGTCTTGTTCTTGCGCCGGATACTCGGCGATGCCTGGCCTGACGTGAGCGATAGGGTGCTCCTCGGCAATCTCGGGACCTGGCTCGCGCCCTACCTTGCGGGTATGAACCGTCTCTCGCATCTAGCGCGCTTGCCGCTGGGCCAGGCTCTCGCGGCGCTGCTCGATCACCGCCAGCAGCGCGACCTCGAGGTGCAGGCGCCGAGCCATGTCGCGGTGCCCAGCGGCTCGCAGCTGCGGTTGGACTACGCTTCAGGCGAGACGCCGATCCTCAAGGTGCGCTTGCAGGAGGTCTTCGGGCTCGCGGATACGCCGCGCCTCGCCGGGGGCAGGGTGCCGGTGATGCTGCATCTCCTGTCACCGGCACAACGCCCGCTGCAGACCACCCAGGACCTCAAGGGTTTCTGGCAGCGTACCTGGCCGGAAGTGAAGAAGGAGATGAAAGGACGCTATCCGAAGCATCACTGGCCTGACGATCCCCTGCAGGCGCCCGCGACGCGGGCCGGGCGTAAGCCACGTCCGGAACGGCCTAAGCGTTGATGGATCGAGTCAGTGAAACAGCTTGCGCCAGAGGGAAGTGTCGCCGTCGGGTTTGTGGTTGAACGTGATGTGGATGATGAAGCCGGCATCGGCGCCACGGGCCGTCTCCATCCCGGTGATGACGCCCGAGAGGAAGAAAGGCTTGTGTTGGCCTTCGAGACGCAACATCACCTCAACATTGCTTCCCATAACCAGTTTCTTCCGGGCGCGAATCTTGACGCTGTGGGCGTTCAGATCGACGGTGGTGCCGTAGAACTTCGACACCGTGACTTCTTCCCCATCCACGTTGAGCGTATGGATGATGGCTTTCTCTTCCTCTTTCATCTCTCGCTCAGGGGAATTAAGCCGGGGGAACATGGAGGGATTCCTGTAGGCCGGATGGTTTTGGGACTCTAGTACAGATATTAGCAACAATTCGGGACCTCACAAGCCGAATCATGGGGTTTACATAAGGCTGTTACCCGGCGGTTCATCAGCATCATCGACGAGATTGGGCCGATGCGCACACCAATTCATCCGCGCTTCGCATTAAGTGAAATGCGTGAGCGCTGTCTGTTAAAATCCCGCGCCTTCCAGTTTCCATCCACATCGAGGCCTGAATGACGGTCCGCACCCGGTTCGCACCGAGTCCCACGGGTTACCTGCACATCGGCGGGGCCCGCACGGCGTTGTTCTGCTGGCTCTATGCCCGCCATCACGGGGGTGTCTTCGTGTTGCGCATCGAGGACACGGACCGGGAGCGCTCCACGCCTGAGGCCGTACAGGCGATCCTGGATGGTATGGCTTGGCTGGATCTGAAGGCCGACGAGGGACCGTACTATCAGACCCAGCGGTTCGATCGCTACCGGGAGGTGGCCCAGGGGCTGCTCGCCGCGGGCCAGGCTTACCACTGCTTCTGCAGCAAGGATGAACTGGATGCGATGCGCAAAGAGCAGCTGGCCCGCAAGGAAAAGCCCCGCTATGACGGCCGCTGCCGGAACCGCCGCGAGCCTGTGGCGGGAGTGAACCCGGTGATCCGCTTCAAGAACCCGGTGGATGGGCAGACGGTGGTCGAGGATGCAGTGAAGGGGCGGGTCATCTTCGACAACCACGAGCTGGATGACCTCATCATCGTGCGCTCCGACGGCAACCCCACGTACAATTTCTGCGTGGTGGTGGATGACATGGACATGGGCATCACCCACGTGATCCGCGGCGACGATCACCTGAATAACACACCGCGGCAGATGAACATCCTGAAGGCGCTCGGCGCCACGCCGCCGCGTTACGCGCACCTGCCCATGATCCTGGGTCCCGATGGAGCCAAGCTCTCGAAGCGGCACGGCGCGGTGAGCGTTATGCAGTACCGGGAGGATGGTTATCTGCCGGAGGCGGTATTGAACTACCTGGTACGGCTCGGCTGGTCCCATGGCGACCAGGAAGTCTTCAGCCGTGAGGAGATGGTGACGCTCTTCGATATCGAGGACGTGAATAAATCCGCCTCCGCCATCAACCCGCAGAAGCTCCTGTGGCTGAACCAGCATTACATCAAGAACGGCGGCCTGCCGCGGCTTGCGGCGGAACTCCAATGGCACCTGGAGCGGCTCGGCGTGGAGACCAGCAAGGGCCCCGCACTCACGGCGCTGGTCAAAGCGCAGCAGGAGCGCGCCAAGACATTCAAGGAGATGGCGGAGGGCAGCCGTTTCTTCTTCGAGGAGATCCGTGCTTACGAGCACGAGGCTGCCGCCAAGAACCTAACAGAGGAGGCGGTGCCGGGGCTCCGGAAACTGCGTGACGGGCTCGCGGAGCTCCAAGAGTGGTCGGCGGCGAGCATCCATTCGCTCTTGATCGCCACGGCGGAATCCTTGGGGCTCAAATTGGGGAAGCTCGCCCAGCCTATGCGCGTCGCCATGACGGGTGGGACTGTCTCGCCGCCCATCGACGCGACCCTGGAACTTCTAGGGAAAGAGCGCACGCTCAGGCGCCTCGATCAGGCGCTGGCTCATATTGACGCAGGTGGTGCTTAGGCGATCAGCGTAGAGTCAGTAGGATATCCTGGTGCTTCGTGTTTACGTCCACCGACAGTAGCAGTTGAGCGCCCTGATCGAGTGCGTGCGGCAGGCCGAGCTGCATCTCGCGATGGGTTCCAGCCAGCACGTAGTGGATAATCTTCGATTGGTTCATGGCGGCGAAATCGCTTTCGGACAGTAGCTCAGTCCCCACATCCTGCTGTTTGGAAAGTGAGTGAATCTTTATCTTGCCGTGGACTCCGCCAGCATTGTCGACGCATAGCAGCAGACCGGTCGGTCCCGTCCGGATCGCAGACCATGCCAGATGCAGCTCATGCGCAGCAGATGGCTCGACGAACAAAGGGATGCTGTAGTTCAATGCGACATAGCCGTCTTTTCTCAGGCCCACCGATGAAGGGATCTCCCGAAACAGGACCCGGTAGCTGAGTTCTTGGGAGGCCGCAACCGGATAACGGTATGCCACACGCACGATCTGGACACCATGCGGAGCGATATCAGCGAAGCGTGGAGAAACGATGAAATCCGTGCTCGTCTGCTCTTCATTCCAATTGTGCTCCTGAGACCAGCGGTTTACGTCTATCTGCACACGCAGCGAGCGCCCTTCTTGATTGACCAGCCGGAATTCTCCCCGGGGAGAGTCCGCTTCTAGGGTCATGCTCACCGGAGCGACGGTGTAGGTGTCGGCGAAGCAGGGTGTAGCGATATCGAACAGCAGCAAAGCCGCCGGGATTATCCTGGGCCATGCCGTTCGTTTGCCGGTCGTTGCCACTTAGAAGCGCACGGTGACCGTCGTCACGCCGGAGGAGCCGGCAGACAAATTCCGGCGGGCATCACCACTGACCTGAACGCTGTAGTCCGTGCCTTTGGCGCACTTCAAGCCAAATCCCGCCGCCGCTGTGAGGCGGTAGGCAGAGACCGTCTGGGGGACTGCTACATGGCAGGCATCCAGGATGACGATACCGACGCTAAGCTGGCCGCTAGCCGTACCCGCCTGGGCATCTACTGCCATCAGGCCGTTCGAAGACAGGAAGATCAGGGCAGCCAATAGGCCTTTCGCGGATTTCCGGTTCATACATCCTCCCTTCCTTAGGAGATCTGCACTCTGCTCTGGGTACTAGTTGACCACCGGCAGCCCCGCGGGGGCATCGGGGGTTCCCTGGAACTGGGTAGGGAATCCCCTGGAAAGAGTTAAGGCGAAACCCCGGAGGGTAGGGGGCTACATGTGGGAATCTACACCCAAAAGCATAACAAAATCAGGGATTACCTTAGGGGGAAGCAGGGAAACCCTGATTTATTGGATATCGTGTCATCCCTACGATACAACCTGGATAGCAGGCCAGGTACATGAAAACCGTGGCTTTTTATCTAAATGGTCTAAATCAGTAGCGTAACTTTTTGAATTAATTATTTTTTGTACACGAACTAACGCTTGACGGGTTTATGACCCGGTTGTAAAACCTGTGGCGGAAATACGCTCATACCGGGTTGAAACCTGGCAGGGCATCCCGACATAGGTTAAATCGGGAAGAGATCGCGTCAAGACGATCAAACAGTACCTTTTACGAAGGGATTCATCTGGTTTCCGGGCTCGAAAGCCCGCAATACCTGGGCACCAGGATGGGCTAGGGCAGTTGACATGGTCATGATTATGGTATAACATTATGTTAAATATTGACGAGTCCAAAGCTTACTTAATCAAGGAGTGCCTAGCAATGTTGAACTCGAAACACGTATTGAGCCTGGCGATCGGTGCCGTGCTGGCGGGTCTCGCCGGCAGCACGTTCGCTGCGGGTAGTGCCCCTGGGACCCTCAGCCTCACGGCGACGGTGAACACCAACTGCACCGTGAACTCGCCGACCCTGACCTTCAACGCCATCGATCCGACGGCCGGCGTCGATTCCACGGGCAACGCGACTCTGTCGGTGACATGCACCAAGAGCACGACACTGGTCGATATCAAGCTCGGTCCGGGCGGCAACCAGGTGCCGAGCGGTAAGCGTCAGCTTGCCAATGGCGCGGTGACGATCCCGTACCAACTGTTCACTGACAATACCTTCACCACCCTGTGGGGCGACAGCACGACTGTGGGCATCGGTAACGACGTTAACAGCGGTTTCAGCGCCTTCACGAGCGCCGCCACGCCCGAGACTTTCACAGTCTTTGGCCAGATCTTGGCGGCAGACGAGGACGTTGCGGCGAATACCTATACCGACAGCGTCGCGGTCACAGTGGACTTCTAAACTTCACTCGATAGAGCCCTAACTTTCTGGGAGTACATGAGAATGCGTGTTTCTAAGAGTACCCTCGGCTTCACCGCCAGCGCCCTGTTGATGGCCCTCGTCAGCGGTGCGGCCTTCGGCGGCAGCGCCAGCGGCACCTTGAGTGTGTCAGCGACGGTGAACACCAACTGCACGGTGAACTCACCCACGCTGACCTTCACGGCGATCGACCCGACGGCGGGCGTGAATTCCACGGGCAGCGCGACCCTCTCGGTGAAGTGCACCAAGGGCACGACCCTGCTGGACATCAAGCTCGGCCCCGGCGGACATCAGATCGCCAGCGGTAAGCGCCAGCTCAATAACGGCGCCGTGAATATCCCGTATCAGCTGTTCACCGATGCAGGCTTCACCACCCTCTGGGGCGACAGCACCACCACGGGCATCGGCAGCAAGCTGAGCACCGGCTTCTCGGCCTTCAGCAGCGTCAACACCGCGCAGACCTTCACGGTGTTCGGCCAGATCCTGGTGGCGGACGAGGACGTGGCAGCCAATACCTATACCGACAGCGTCGCCATCACGGTGGATTTCTAAATCCATCGATGGCAGATCCCGGCCGGCGCGGCAGAGCGCTGGCCGGACGGTAGGGTAGCGGGCGTGGTTATCTCAGAGACTGCTTTGGGGGTTATTGAGATGCGCAAGGCAACTTGCACGATGATGTCGAGCGCCGCCGGCCTGCTGGCGGCCGCCCTGGCCTGCGGGGCGCAGGCGGGCAGCAGCGCCGGCATCTTGACGGCGACTATCACCATCAAGGCGAACTGCCATCTCACGGCCACCTCGGAAGTGAGCTTCGGCACCGTGGACCCGACTACGCCCAGCAACGTCTCGGGCGCGGGCAGCATCAGCGTAGCCTGCACCAAGGGCAGCACCATCAGCAGCATCGTGTTGAACCAGGGCAACAACTTCGGCGGCAGCACACGGCGCATGTCGGATGGCGCCGGCGACTTTGTAGCCTACGAACTCTATACCGATAGTTCCCACACCACCCTGTGGGGGGACAGCACGTCCGGAATCGGAGCGGCTCTGGCGAGCGGTTTCACGGCCAGCAGCAGCGCCGGTTCGCCCCAGAGCTTCAGTGTCTATGGCTTGGTCCGGTCGAACGCGCTGGATGTCCCCGCAAACACCTATAACGACACAGTCAACGTTACGGTAAACTTCTAGGCCCGACGTAAGCCATTCAAGGACGCCGAGCCATGCGTAGAATCCTGGGATTTGTCATATTCTCACTGCCTGCACTGGCCATGGCGGCCTCACTCGACGTGGACCCGATCCGGGTCGATTTCACGGCTCAAAACACCGTGACTGTGCTCACCCTGACGAATTCCGGTGACGGGCCGGCGACGGTGCAATTGGAGCCTGTGGCCTGGTCGCAGGCGAACGGCGATGACGTGTATGCTCCGACCCGCGAAATCCTGGCGACGCCACCGATCTTCACGGTCCAGCCCCATGCGAAGCAGATCATCCGTCTAGGCCTGCGCGTCACGCCGGATGCCTTGAAGGAAAGGAGCTATCGGCTCTATCTGGATGAGGTGCCGCAACCCTCACAGGTGAAGGGCCTGGGGGTGGTGATGGCCTTGCGGATCGGCATCCCCGTGTTCGTGCAGCCCACCGCGCCGTCCAAGCCGGTGCTGCAATGGACCTTGAAGCGCGGGACCGGCAAGACACTGGACCTCAGCGTCACCAACAGCGGCGGAAGCCACGTGCAGATACGGCAGTTGTCCCTGTCGGCTCCCAAGATGCTGACGATCGTGGTGCAGCAGGCGGCATACCTGCTGCCAGGCAGTACCCGCACCTGGGTGGTGAACCAGGCATCGCTGCCGCCGGACGGCACCACCGTGCAGGTCGTCGGCGATACCGACATAGGAACAGTGAATGGTCAGGCTGTATTGCAATAGCCCGTACCCATCCCTACAGACCTGCACACTTCGACGCACTGTTTCATTTGAACACACAGTAGTTCGGGGCCGGTCACCGGCTCCCATGGGGTAGCCCGTGCGCGCCCCCCTGTTCCACAAGGCCCTTCATCAATTCGCCCTGCAATCCGTACTCTTGCTGGGAATGTTTTTCTGGGGCGCAACTGCCGGAGCCTCGATGCCCACAGTCGCAAGCGCGGAAGTCACCGTACCGGGCGCGCCCGCTCCCGGTGCTCCACCGTCGGCGCAAGAAGTGCCTAACGAGTTACTGCTGGCGGTGCACGTCAATCAGCTGGATGAGCACGAAACGGCATTATTCCTCGAGTTCAAGCCAGGTGAACTCTACGCCGAGGTGGACGACCTGAAGCATTGGCGCATCACCCTGCCGGGCGTAAAACCGTTCCATTATGAGGATACCGATTTCTATCCGCTAAGCGCCATCACCGGGAGCAGCTATCGGATAGACACAGCCACTCAGGACATCTGGATCACGGTGCCGCCGTCGGCGTTCGCTACCTCCCTCATCGGCGGCTTCTATCCCACCAGTGGTGCACCGCAGACGCCGCCCCCAGGCGCGTTCCTGAACTACAGCCTGTTCGGCAGCCACGCGGCCGGCACGACCGTGACCGATGCCTACACGGAACTGGGTCTGTTCAACAGCTGGGGTATATTCACCGACAGCTACCTTGGCAACGACCTCAGCGGTCCCACGAAGCAATGGCTGCGGTTGGAGAGCACTTTCACGCAGGACCATCCCGACGACATCGCAACCTTGCGCGTGGGTGACGCCATCACCAACGGCGGCATGACGGGTCTCGCGACGCGATTCGGCGGCCTGCAATTCGCCACGAATTTCGCCACCCAACCGGGACTCGCGACCCTGCCGTTGCCGAGCGTCGGTGCCGCGGCCGCGGTACCGTCAACCGTGCAGCTCTACGTGAATGGAGTGCTGCAGCGGACCCAGGACGTGCAGCCGGGACCGTTCACGGTGCCGCAAATACCCATCGCGACCGGCCCCGGCCTCATCACCTTGGTGGTGCGCGACACCACCGGTCACCAGCAGGTCATCAACGTGCCCTTCTATGGGGCGAATTCCCTGCTGGCGAAAGGCCTGGACGACTACTCGTTCTCATTAGGCAAGCAACGGCAGAACTTCGGCCTGGAGAGCAACGACTACGGCCCGACCCTCGGCAGTGCGCTGTTTCGCCGCGGTTTCAGCGACAGTTTCACCGGCGAGGTGCGGGGTGAGGCGGCGCCCGGACAGCAGGTGTTCGAGCTGGGCACGCTGTTTGCCGCCTCGACGTACGGCGTGTTCAACCTGGCTGCCGCCACGAGCCACAGCCCGCTGGGGCAGGGGACCCTCGGGCAGTTCGGCTATCAGTACCTCGGCACCACCTTCAGCGGCGGTTTCAACGTGCAACGGGCCAGCCCGCGGTACACGCAGTCCGGTTACCCGCCCGGCACGCCGGCGCCGCGCACCCAGGCGAGCGCCAGCGCCAGTATGTTCCTGGGGGATGCCGGTTCCATGAGCGTGAGCTACATACGCCAGCAGGACCCGATCCTCGGGGAGATCAAGCTCGCGAGCCTGAACTATGCGAAGTCACTCGGCGATGCGGGTTTCCTCAGCTTCAATCTGATTCACGACCTGACGGGGCAGAACGGCAATACCGAGTTCCTGTCTCTGACCATCCCACTGGGGGCGCAGCGGAGTGCGAGCCTGGGCGTGTCCCATCAGACCGGGAACACCACGCCGTTCGCACAGCTGCAGCAGAGTCTGCCCGCCGGCACGGGTTTAGGCTATCGGGTGGCGGCGCAGACGGGCACCAACGCCCAGAGCCAGGGCGAGCTGGATTATCAGAACGAGGTGGGGACGTATAACGTGCAGGCGCTGCACTCGAGCGGTCAGACACTGTATCAAGCCGGGGCTAACGGCGCCGTGGGATACCTGGGTGGGGACTTCTTCGCTTCACGGCAGCTCACGGACGCCTTCGCGGTGGTGCAGGTGCCGGATCAGGCGAACGTGGATATCTTCGCCCAGAACCAAGTCGTCGGGCGCACCGACAGCCACGGCTACGCGGTGATCCCGCGACTCAACGCCTACCAGAACAACCCCATCGGCTACGACCCCCGCAACCTGCCGCTGGATACCGATATCACCAGCGCGAGCTTGAACGTGGTCCCGTATTACCGCAGCGGCCTGCTGGTGAGCTTCCAGGTCAAGGCGGTGCGCGGCGTGACCTTCACGGTCAAGCTCAAGAACGGCGAGGCGCTGCCGGCGGGCGCACTCATCGAAGCCCCCGGCCAGAGTCAGGCTTTCCCGGTGGGATATGATGGAGAGGCCTACGTGACAGGTCTCTCGGGCAAGGCACGGCTCAAGGCGAGCTGGGGCGACGAATCCTGCGAATTCACCGTCACTGTCCCGACAGACAGCAAGGATCCCATACCGGATCTCGGCGTCTATACCTGCGAGGCGAAAAGGCCATGAAACAATTCTCCACAAGTTTTCTCGTCCTCTTGGGCCTGTTGGTCGCGTTGAGCTTCGTACCCCGAGCAGCCTGGGCGCCACCGTCCAATTGCCCCGGTGCAACCGTCACGGCGACGGCCTTGAGTTTTGGGTCGTACGATTCGGTCGCGGGGAGCGCCGTGACCAGCACCGCGACCATCACAGTGACCTGCGGCGGCGGTAACGCCGATCCGATCATCAGCGTGCAGCTCAATGCAGGACTCAATTCAGCCGGCTCATTCAATCCACGGGTGCTAAAGAACACGGCTGCGACCGACACCTTGAACTACAACCTTTATACGGCCGCGACCTATATCGCAGCGAACATCTGGGGTGACGGCACAGGGGGGACGTTGGACCCTGGCGGCACGACCGGCGGTGTCAACGGTGCCAACACGCTCGTGCAGACGGTATTTGGACAGATACCCGCGAGTCAGGATCCCACCGGGGTCTGCCCCTCGACGCCGTGCACTTACAACGACACGGTGACGATCACCGTCAATTTCTGAGCGGAGCGAGTCAGGCAGCTGAAGGGTTCGACGAGGGGCGGGGAGAGCGGCGACGGGGTGGCAGCGGGGTATGGCGACATGCCCCGCTGTTTTTTGGGCAATAGGGCAGTCCCCTCACCCCGCGGTCCGAGGCGTCGGTCCATGCTCTCGGTCCGCATAACAGGCTGTTTTGATGGGGAAAAACACGGGGAATCAGCCATCTTTACCTTGACAGGGGAAGGCCATGCAGGGAAAATGCCGCCTCCGCGGCTTGGGGCTATAGCTCAGCTGGGAGAGCGCTTGCATGGCATGCAAGAGGTCGCCGGTTCGATCCCGGCTAGCTCCACCAAGCTTTAACGGAAGGGCGTCCTAGGGACGCCCTTTATGCTTGAGGAAGTACGTCCCCATCGTCTAGAGGCCTAGGACATAGCCCTTTCACGGCTGTAACTGGGGTTCGAATCCCCATGGGGACGCCAAAAAATGAAAACCCGGCTCAATGCCGGGTTTTTCATTTTTGGCCTCATGGGATTCGAACCCCATAAATCAGCTCGAATCCCCGTGGGGGCTCGCCGCACTGCGGCGAGCGACGCGCCATGGATGGCGCGGCTGGACATAACACCAGGGATGGGTCAGTGAATCTTGAATGTCTGCTTTCGACTGCGATTTCAAGTGATCGATGCAACACGCTAGATTCTGCGCGAGCAGAAGGAGGTGTTGCAAGT
>DATIEQ010000074.1:0-5169 GCA_035455665.1 Gammaproteobacteria bacterium
TGGCTGAAACAGAAGAGATTGGACGGCGCGGCGCGCCTCGCGGAGAAGCTGCAGGTGGACTCAGGCTGGGAGCGGGCCGTGGAGACCGTCCTCGGCTGGCACCTGGAAGCGGTGGTGGTGAGCGAGATCGCGCCCCGCGCCGAGGAACTCACCACGCTGGCCGGCGGTTCGCTCACCTTCCTGGAAGAGGAAGGGCAGGGGACGGCCGGTGGCACCGGCCTCCTGCAGAAGGTACGCGGCCCCGCGGCGCTCAAGGACCTCCTGGCCGGCGTGCGCACCGCCGAGTCCCTGGCGGAGGCGCTCAAGCAGCGGGATAGGCTCGCCGACGGCGAATCCCTCATCACCCGCGACGGACTCTGGCTCGGCCGCCACTGGCTGCGCGTCATCCGTGACACCGACGAGCGCGCCGGCGTGCTCGCCCGTGAACAGGAGCTGCGGGAGCTCAAGAAAGCCCTGGCGGTCAGCGAAGGCGCCGCCGCGGAGAAGGCCGCGCATCTGGATACGGTGCGCACCGTCATCAAGGATCTGGAGACCCAGCGCGAGCTCCTGCAGATGGACGTGAACCGCGCCACCCGCGAGGCCGCGGAAGCCCAGGCGAAGCTCAAGGCTGCGCGCTCCGGCGTGGACCAGGTTGAGCAGCGCGTGAAGGCGCTGGAGCTGGAGGCGCAGGAGATCACCGCCCAGGTGCGGCAGACGGAGCAGGAGATCAAGTCAGGCCGTGGACGGGTGGAAGCCGCCCTGCAGGCCCTGCAGAAGACCGACGCCGAACGCACACGCCTGACGGCGGAGCGCGACAGCTTGCGTTCGAAACTCGAGGCGGTGCGCGAGGCCGCGGCGCGCGACCGCGCAGCGTCACACGAAGTCGACTTGAAACTGGAATCGCGCCGTTCGCTCAGGCTCTCGACGGAGCAGGGGCTCGCGCGCATGCAATCCCAGATCACGCAACTCGAACAGCGGCGCGCTGAGCTGAAGCAAGGTATCGCCGCCGCCGAAGCGCCGTTGCAGAGCCAGGAGCAGGAGCTCGGCGGATTACTTGAGAAGCGCACCCGCATGGACGCGGAGCTCGCCGCGGCCCGCCGCGCCGTGGAAGGGGTGGGCGAACAGCTACGCGAGCTCGACCAGAACCGTGTCACGCGCGAGCGCAAGGCCGAAGCCCTGCGCGAAGAGGCGCAGCAGCTCAGGCTCGACAGCCAGGAAGTGCGCGTCAAGCGCGAGACCATCGTCGCCCAGCTCAAGGAGGACGGACGGCCGCTCGAGGAGGTGCTCGCCACCATGCCGGCGGAAGCGGACGTCGGTGCCTGGGCCGAGAAGCTCGCCGAGACCGAGCAACGCATCGCGCGCCTCGGCGACATCAACATGGCCGCCATCAACGAGTTCGCCGAACAGTCGGAGCGCAAGCAGTACCTGGACGCGCAACTCGCCGATCTCAGCGAGGCGCTCAACATCCTCGAGAACGCCATCAAGAAGATCGACCGCGAGACCCGCACCCGCTTCAAGGAGACCTTCGACAAGGTGAACGGCGGCCTGCAGTCGAGTTTCCCCAAGCTGTTCGGCGGCGGCCACGCCTACCTCGAGCTCACCGGCGAGGAGCTGCTGGACGCCGGCGTCGCCATCATGGCGCGCCCGCCCGGCAAGCGGAACAGCAGCATCCACCTCCTGTCGGGCGGCGAGAAGGCGCTCACCGCCGTGGCCCTCGTATTCTCCATCTTCGAGCTCAACCCGGCGCCGTTCTGCATGCTGGACGAGGTGGACGCGCCGCTCGACGAGGCCAACATCGGCCGCTTCTGCGACCTGGTACGCAGCATGTCGGACCGGGTCCAGTTCATCTTCATCAGCCACAACAAGGGCACCATGGAGATGTCGAACCAGCTCATGGGCGTCACCATGAACGAGCCGGGTGTGTCGCGGCTCGTGGCGGTGGACGTGGACGAAGCCGTGCGCATCGCCGCGATGTGACGCACCGATGGAACTGCGCCTGATCCTGATCCTGATTGGCGCGGTCATCATCGCCGCCGTGTATCTTTTCTCCCGCCAACCGAAGCCTCGTGACAAGTCCGAGCGGCGCAGCGCCCCCACATTCGATGAGCTGGATTTCCCCGACGAAGACAAGCCTGCTGCAGATGCGAAACCGCGGCCCGTGCCGGTGCGCGAGCAGGGCGACGAGCTGATCCTCGCACTCCATGTGCAGCCGCGCGACGGCATCCCACTCCCGGGTCCCGTGGTGCGCGCGGTCATGGAGGAGGCGGGGCTCCGCTACGGCCGCTACCAGGTGTTCCACCGGCTGGAGGGCGCGGGCGAGAACGCTTCGTCCGTGTTCAGCGTCGCCAACATGGTGGAACCGGGGTCCTTCGACCTGAAGACGCTGGCGGAGATAACGCTCCCCGGTCTCACCCTGTTCATGGTCCTGCCGGGTCCGCGCGGCGGCGTGGACGCCTACGCCGACATGCTGGCGACGGCGCGGCGGCTGGCGCAGCAGCTCGAAGCGGAGGTGCTGGACGAGACCCGCAGCACGCTCACCCGCCAGACCGCGCGCCACATCCGCGAGCGCATCATCCAGTTCGAGCACCAGCGCGGCTTGCGCCGTCCCAGCTGAGGCGCGTAGTAGACTCCCCGCATGACCAGCCGACGCGATGCCGAGAAGCGCCTGGGCGAACTGCGCAGGCAGCTCCAACACCATAATTACCGTTACTACGTGCTCGACGAACCGGAGGTGCCGGACAGCGAGTACGACCGCCTCATGCGGGAGCTCACCGTCCTCGAGAAGGAGCATCCCGGACTCGTCGCACCCGACTCCCCCTCACAGCGGGTGGGCGCCGCGCCGCTGAAGGCCTTCGGCGAGGTGCGGCACAGCGTACCGATGCTTTCGTTGGACAACGCCTTCAGCGAGGAAGACCTGCTGAGCTTCGACCGCCGCGTGCGCGAGAAGCTGGAGGTGGAGCAGGTGGAGTACACCACCGAGCCCAAGCTCGATGGCCTCGCCATCAGCCTGACCTATGAGGCGGGCCGGCTCACTCGCGGCGCCACCCGCGGCGACGGCAGCACGGGTGAGGATGTGACCCAGAATGTGCGTACCGTGAAGTCCATCCCTTTGCAGCTCTTGGGTCAGGGATGGCCGGCGCTGCTCGAGGTCCGCGGCGAGGTCTACATGCCCAAGCGGGGCTTCGAGGAACTGAACCGAGAGCTCGCAAAGCGCGGCGAGAAGACCTACGTGAACCCGCGCAACACCGCCGCCGGCAGCCTGCGTCAGTTGGATCCGCGCATCACTGCCGCGCGCCCCCTGGAGTTCTACGCCTACGGCCTGGGCGTGGTGAAGCCTGACACGCTGCCGAAGCGCCACAGCGAGATCCTGGAGAAGCTGCGCGGCTGGGGCATCAGGGTGAATCGCGAAACCCGGCAGGTGAAGGGCGCCGCAGGGTGCCTGGAGTATTACGCGCATCTCGGCAAGAAACGTGAGACCTTGCCCTATGAGATCGACGGCGTGGTCTACAAGGTGGATCGCATCGACTGGCAGGAGGAGCTCGGCTTCGTATCCCGCGCCCCGCGCTGGGCCGTGGCTCACAAGTTCCCGGCCCAGGAGGAGATGACCATACTCAAAGCCGTCGACTTTCAGGTGGGGCGCACCGGCGCGCTAACACCCACGGCGCGGCTCGAGCCCGTGTTCGTGGGGGGCGTGACAGTGAGCAACGCCACCCTGCACAACATGGACGAAGTCGCGCGCAAGGATATCCGTGTGGGCGACACCGTGATCGTGCGCCGCGCGGGCGACGTGATACCCGAAGTGGTGGGCGTGGTGCTGGCGCGCCGTCTCAAGAACGCTAAGAGAGTGCTGCTGCCGAAGGAATGTCCCGTCTGCGGCTCCGAGGTGGTGCGCCCGGAGGGGGAAGCGGTGGCACGCTGCAGCGGCGGGCTCGTCTGCTCTGCGCAGCGCAAGGAGCTGATCCGCCATTTCGCCTCGCGCCGCGCGCTGGACATAGAAGGCCTGGGAGAGAAGCTGGTGGACCAGCTGGTGGAGAAGGACCTGATCAAGACGCCGGCGGACGTCTTCGCCCTCACGATCCCGGAACTCGCGGACCTGGAACGCATGGGTGAGAAGTCCGCACAGAACCTGGCGGCAGGCATCGCAGGTGCACGCAAGACCACGCTGCCGCGTTTTCTATATGCATTGGGCATCCCCGAGGTCGGGGAAGCCACGGCGCAGACGCTTGCGCAGCATTTCGGCGCTCTTGAACCGCTGATGGAAGCCGATGCGGAGGCCCTGCAGGAAGTGCCGGATGTGGGCCCGGTCGTCGCAGAGGAGATCGCCGCCTTCTTCCGCCAGAAACACAACCGCGCCGTCATCGCCGCACTGCGCAAGGCGGGCGTGAGTTGGCCGGCGCTGCCGAAACGCCCGGCGTCCGGCGCCCAGACGCTCGCCGGCAAGACCTTCGTGCTCACCGGCACGCTCGCCGCCATGACCCGCGACCAAGCGAAAGAACGGATCACGACCCTGGGCGGCAAGGTGGCAGGCAGCGTGTCCAAGAAGACGAGCTACGTGGTCGCGGGTAGTGAACCGGGTTCCAAGCTCCAAGAAGCGGAGCGGCTCGGGGTTGAGGTGTTGGACGAGGAGGCTTTCCTGCGCCTCATCCGTGCGTGAAGGCAGGGCTTTGCTAGAATGGCTCCGCTTTACATAGTGAGGCGCGGGATGCTGTTTCGTCTATCGAAGTACTGGACTTGGATACCGCTGTGCCTCGCGGCGGCGTCCTGCTCCACCATCGTGACGCCGGATTACACGCTGCAGGACGGCCATCTCGCGCCCTGTCCTCCGAACCGCGACTGCGTGTCGAGCCAGGAACAGGATCCTAACCTCTACATCGCCCCACTGCATTTCGATTCCAACCGCGACCGCGCCCATGCCGACCTGCTCGCCGCCATCACCTCGGTGGGCCAGGGCCGCATCGTCTCCAACCACCGCAACTATCTGCGCGTGGAATACCCGAGCACGGTCTCCGGCACGGGCAGCGCCAACTATCCCTACCAGCCCGAGAGCGCCGTGGACGAGGTGGAGTTCTACCTGCCGCCCACGGGGCGCAGCATCGAGATGCGTTCACTCGGTAAGCAGGGCATCCTGGACACGGGCTCGAACCGCGACCGGCTGGAAGCGATCCGCACGGCGTTCCAGAAACTCCAGCA
>DATIEQ010000075.1:0-2707 GCA_035455665.1 Gammaproteobacteria bacterium
CCCGCTTCGGGCTGGCTTCCTGCTCCGCAGGAAGTGTGCCGGACCAGACGAGTCCGCGAAAGCCAGGGATGGCTTTGCGGACACGCCTGGCAGAAGGCGGCGGACTTAGTTAGACGCCGTCGTCTTGACGGCGATCTTACGAGCCGACGCCTTCGCCTGCTTCGGGATGACGATCTCCAGCACGCCGTTCGCGCCTTTTGCACTGACGCCCTCGGCATCGACGGTCTCGGGCAGGGTGAAGCGGCGCAGGAACTGGCCGCTGACGCGCTCCACGCGCTTCCAGCCGTCCTCCTCCGTGCGGCTCTCGCTCTTGCGCTCGCCGGAGAGCGTGAGCACGCCCTCTTCCAGCGTCACCTCGATGTCCTTCGGGTCCACGCCGGGCACGTCCGCGTGGATCACGTAGTGGCCGGCCTCTTCCTTGATGTCCACGGTCGGGGCCCAGACGGCCGCGGCGGCGGTCTCACCGGCCAGGGCCAGGCGCCGGCCGTCGAACAGGTGGTTCATGAGCTGGTCCATGGCGGTCCAGGGTTCGTAACGGATCACATTCATGGTCGTTTCCTCCGGGATAAACACAATGTCGTGTCTCCGATTTTGGGTCGCTTGCGCAGTTCTCAAGTCCGCGCTCATACGCCCTCGCGTCGCGCATGCCCCGCGCAGCGGGTGCTTCACAAGTCCCGAAGTTTGTGATTTACTCCCGACACCCTAGATGTTGTGTCACCGTTTCGCAGCCCGGGGCTCTCCCCAAAAGCTCGAGCGCGGTCTAGCTTTTTTCTGTAACTCATTGATTTTGAATATGAAGTTTTATTGACAAAGCGGGGACCAGGGTCTAGGCTTAGAGAGGATTCCTCAGGAGCACTGAAGCACAAGATGTTGTGTTTGTGCATCCCCAGGTTTCCCACAAGTTATCCACGGACTTAGGAACAGGGCCTGCAAGGGAATCCCCCAAAACAGGCCGGGGAAGCTCGAAGCCGACTGAAAAACGTCACGAGCGCAGGCAGGACAAGGCGGGCGAGGCGAGGGACCGGAGTGTACAAAGCCGGTACATGAGGATCCCGAGCCGCGGCCCAACGCAGTCATGCCAAGCGCAGTAGTTTTTAGGCGGCTTCCGTTTTAAAAATGAAGAATTGCCCTTATGGAGGCACTGTCTAAGATGAAACCCGCGCTGAAGCACGCGCCCGCCGCCGTGACCGAGATACCCGTACAAGAAGCCGCCGACGACATCTGGGACAAGAAGTACCGCCTCAAGGCAAAGGACGGCACGGTCCTGGATGAGACCGTGGACGACACCTGGAAGCGGGTGGCCCGGGCGCTGGCCGACGTGGAAGACCCCGACAAACGCGAGCTCTGGTACGAGAAGTTCCTCTGGGCGCTGCGCCACGGGGCGATCCCGGCCGGCCGCGTCACCTCCAACGCCGGCGCGCTGGAGCACAAGCCCGCCACCTCCACCATCAACTGCACCGTGTCCGGCACCATCCGCGACTCCATGGACAACATCCTGGACAAGGTCCACGAGGCGGGCCTGACCCTGAAGGCCGGCTGCGGCATCGGCTACGAGTTCTCGACGCTCCGCCCCCGCGGGGCGTATGTCGCGGGCGCGGGGGCCTACACCTCCGGCCCCATGTCCTTCATGGATATCTACGACAAGATGTGCTTCACCGTCTCGTCCGCCGGCGGCCGCCGCGGCGCCCAGATGGGCACCTTCGACGTGGGCCACCCGGACGTCATGGACTTCATCCGCGCCAAGCGCGAGGACGGGCGCCTGCGCCAGTTCAACCTCTCGCTGCTGGTCACCAAGGACTTCATGGAGGCGGTGAAGGCGGACGGTGACTGGCCGCTGGCCTTCCCCTGGGACAAGAAGGAAGTGGAAGCCGAGAAGATCGATCTGGCCGACGCCAGCAAGGTCGTGTGGCGCGACTGGCCGACCACCGAGGGCTATATAACAAACGCCGCCGGCCAGGTGGCCTGCCGCGTCTACAAGACCATCCACGCCCGGCGCCTGTGGGACCTGATCATGGCCTCCACCTACGACTTCGCCGAGCCGGGCTTCGTGCTCATCGACAAGGTCAACGAGATGAACAACAACTGGTGGTGCGAGAACATCCGCGCCACCAACCCCTGCGGCGAGCAGCCCCTGCCGCCCTACGGCTCCTGCCTGTTGGGCTCCGTGAACCTCACCCGCTTCGTGCGCGACCCCTTCACCGAGAAGGCGCGCTTCGACTGGGACGAGTACCGCGAGGTGGTGAAGGTCTTCACCCGCATGCTGGACAACGTGGTCGAGATCAACGGCCTGCCGCTCGAACAGCAGCGCCAGGAGATCCACCGCAAGCGCCGCCACGGCATGGGCTATCTGGGCTTAGGGTCCAGCATCACCATGCTGGGCTGGAAATACGGCTCGCCGGAATCGGTCAAGTTCACCGAGGACGTCTCCCGCGAGATGGCCGTGGCCGGCTGGGAAGAGGCCCTGGAGCTCGCCCGGGAGAAGGGCCCCGCCCCCATCATGGTGGAGGAGTTCGAAGTCACCGCCGAGATGCTCAGGAAGCGCCCCGAGATGGCCGCCGACGGCTGGAAGCTGGGGGACAAGATCAAGGGCCGGGAGCTGCACGCCAACTACAGCCGCTACATGCAGCGGGTGGCGGAAGTGGCGCCGGATCTCGTGGATGCGCTCGCCGCCACCGGCGCGCGCTTCACCCACCACAGCTCCATCGCC
>DATIEQ010000076.1:0-4661 GCA_035455665.1 Gammaproteobacteria bacterium
TGAGGAGCTGCGCACCATCCTCGCGAACCCCGACAAACTCCTCAAGGTCATCCGCACTGAACTCACGGAGCTGCGCGAGCAGTACGCCGACAAGCGGCGCACCGAGATCATCTCGGATCATGAGGACCTGACCATCGAGGACCTGATCACCGAGGCTGAAGTGGTGGTGACCTTGTCCCACGCAGGCTATGCCAAGTCACAGCCCGTGTCCGCCTATCGCGCACAGCGCCGCGGCGGCCGCGGCAAGGCCGCGACCACCGTCAAGGACGAAGATTTCATCGACAACCTGTTCGTCGCCAACACCCACGACACGGTGCTGTGTTTCTCCAGCATCGGCAAGGTGTACTGGCTCAAGGTCTACCAGTTCCCGCAGGCCGGTCGCGGTGCCCGCGGCAAGCCCATCGTGAACCTGTTGCCGCTCGCGGAAGGCGAGCGCATCAACGCGGTGCTGCCGGTGCAGGACTATGCCAAGGACAAGTTCGTGCTCATGGCGACCAAGAACGGCACCGTCAAGAAGACCTCGCTCGACAACTTCTCCCGTCCCCGCACCACCGGCATCATCGCCGTGGAGCTCAACGCGGGCGACGAGCTCGTCGGCGTGGCCATCACCGACGGCAAGGGCGACGTGATGCTGTTCGCCTCCAACGGCAAGTCCATCCGCTTCAAGGAGGCGGACGTGCGCGCCATGGGCCGCAACGCCGCCGGCGTGCGCGGCATCCAGCTGGCGGACGGGGAGCAGGTGATCGAACTGGTCATCGTGGCGGAGGGCGACGTCCTCACCGCCACCGAGCACGGCTATGGCAAGCGCACCCCCATCAACGACTACCCGGTGCAGGGCCGCGGCGGCCAGGGCGTGATCTCCATCCAGACCACCGGACGCAACGGCAAAGTGGTCGGTGCGATCCAGGTGGCGCCGGACGCGGAGGTCATGCTCATCAGCGACGCCGGCACGCTGGTACGCACGCCCGCCGGGGACATCTCCGTCATCGGCCGCAACACCCAAGGGGTGCGCCTCATCCGCCTGGCGGAGGGCGAGAAACTCGTGGGCATCGACCGCATCGAGAGCGAAGTCGGGGATGAGAACGGCAGCGCCTAGCAGCCGGCCGCGCGAGGCAGCGGCTCAGCGCACCTGGAACTTCTGCGCCGGGCCCTCCCTGTTGCCCGCCGAGGTGGTGGCGGAGATCCGCGACGAGCTCCTCGACTACCGCGGCAGCGGCCAGTCCGTCATGGAGATCAACCACCGCGGCCCGATCTTCAAGGGCATCGCCGAGGAGGCCGAGGCGGACCTGCGGGAGCTCATGGCCATCCCGCCGGAGTACGCGGTGCTGTTCCTGCACGGCGGCGCCACGTTGCAGTACGCCATGGTGCCGCTCAACCTGGCGCCCGACGGCCGGGCGAGCTACCTCGTCACCGGTTACTGGTCCGAGCGGGCCGTGGCGGACGCGCGCCGCGTGTGCCGTCTGCGGGTGGCAGCCGACGGCAAGGCGCAGGGCTACACCGGTATCCCGCCGCAATCCGGGTGGGACCTGGATCGGGACGGCGCCTATCTGCATCACACCGTGAACGAGACCATCCACGGCGTCGAGTTCCGTGAGCCGCCCGCGGCCGGCGCCATGCCGCTCGTGGGTGACATGACTTCCATGATCCTGTCCCGGCCCGTGGACGTGCACCGCTACGGCCTCATCTATGCAAGCGCCCAGAAGAACCTCGGCATCTCCGGAGTGACGGTGGTCATCGTGCGGCGCGACCTGCTGCGCGAACCGCCGGCCGGTACGCCGTCCATGCTGGATTACCGCGCCCACCTCGAGGCGGGAGGCTTGCTCAACACGCCGCCGGTGTTCGCCTGGTACGTGGCGGGCAAGGTGTTGCAGTGGCTCAAGCGCCAGGGCGGCGTGCCGGCGATCGCCGAGCGCAACCGCCGCAAGGCGGAGCTGCTCTACCGGCAGATCGACGCGAGCGGCTTCTACGTCAATCGCGTGGACGCCGGCTGCCGTTCCTGGATGAACATGCCGTTCCGGCTCAAGACGCCGGAGCTCGATGACCTGTTCGTGAAGGAAGCGGACGCGGCTCGCCTCGTGAACCTCGCCGGCCACCGCAGCACCGGCGGCATCCGCGCCAGCCTCTACAACGCCATGCCGGAAGAGGGCGTGCACGCACTCGTGGACTTCATGCGTGACTTCGAGCGCCGCCATGGCTGAGTTCGATCCCGCCGCGTTCTGCGTGCCGGGCGTGCGCCAGCTCCGGCCCTACGAACCCGGCAAGCCCATCGCAGAGCTGGAGCGCGAGCTCGGCCTCAAGGACATCATCAAGCTCGCCTCCAACGAGAACCCCCTGGGCGCGAGCCCCAAGGCGCTGGCCGCCATGAAGGCGGCGCTCGACGGCGTCTCCTTGTACCCGGACGGTAACGCGTTCGCCCTGAAGCGCGCGCTCGCCGACTACCACCGCATCGACACGGCCTGCATCACTGTCGCCACCGGCTCCGACCACATCCTCGAGCTCATGGCGCGGGTGTTCCTGGGGCCGGGCCGCTCGGCGGTCATCTCCCGTTACAGCTTCGCCATCTACAACATCGTCGCCCAGGCGGCCGGCGCGGAGGTGCTGGTGGCCGAGGCGCACCCGCCCTCCCACAAGTCCCAGCCCTACGGCCACGATCTGGCGGCGATGACGGCCCGGGTGCGGGGCGATACCCGCGTGGTGTTTATCGCGAATCCGAACAACCCCACCGGCACCTGGGTGAACCGCCGCGAGCTCGGCGCATTCCTCGAGCGTCTGCCGCGGGACACGCTGCTGCTGCTCGACGAGGCCTACTGCGATTACGCCGCGCCCTTCGAGCCCGAGTACCCGGACGGCCGCGGCCTATTGGGCGACTTCCCGAATCTCATCGTCATGCGCACCTTCTCCAAGGCTTACGGCCTGGCGGGTGCCCGCGTGGGTTATGCGCTCGCGCATCCCAAGGTCACGGAACTCCTGAACCGGGTGCGCCTGTCCTTCAATCCGAGCAGCCTGGGTCAGGCGGGGGCCGCCGCCGCCCTCACGGATCGCGAGCACATCCAGAAGACCATCGAGCTGAATCACCGGGAGATCCGCAGGCTGGAGGCGGGACTGAAGGACCTGGGCTTGGTCACCATCCCCTCCGTCTGCAACTTCGTCACCGCCCACCTGGGCCGCCCCGGCCGCGAAGTCTTCCAGGCGCTCCTGAAGCAGGGTGTGATCGTGCGGCCTCTCGACGGCTATGGCCTGCCCGAGCACCTGCGCATCAGCGTCGGCCTGCCGGAACAGAACCAGCGCCTGCTCGGCGCCCTAAAGACGATCCTGGTCTGACGCCATGCCGGTCGATTTCCAGGTGTCGGCGGACGGGCTGCTCTCGGGCGAGCTCCGGGTGCCTGGGGATAAGTCCATCTCCCACCGCGCGCTGCTGCTCGGCGCCATCGCGGAGGGGGAGACCCGCATCGAAGGTTTCCTGTCCGGCGCCGACTGCCTGGCGACGCTCGCCGCTATCCGCGCCTTGGGTGTGGACGTGAGCGGCCCGACGGCGGGTCGCGTGACCATCGCAGGCTGCGGTCTCGAAGGTCTCAAGTCGCCCGCGTCCACCCTCGACCTCGGCAATTCGGGCACGAGCATCCGCCTCCTGACGGGCCTGCTCGCGGGTCAGCCGTTCGCCAGTACCCTGACGGGGGATGACTCCCTGCAACGCCGCCCCATGCAGCGGGTCATCGAGCCGCTCGCCGCCATGGGTGCGCGCATCGAGAGCCAGGCGGGCCACGCACCTCTGAGTATCCATGGACACCGGCCGCTGAAGCCATTGCGCTACGAGATGCCGGTGGCCAGTGCCCAGGTGAAATCCGCGCTGCTCATCGCCGGGCTCTATGCCGGCGGCTACAGTTGGATACGGGAACCCGGCTTGAGCCGCGATCACACCGAACGCATGTTGAGCAGCTTCGGGCATCCCACGTTGCGAGAGAGCGGCTGGACCGGCATCCACGGCGGCGGTGTCCTGCGCGGCACGCGCATCGAGGTACCGGGCGACTTGTCGTCCGCTGCCTTCTTCCTGGCGGGCGCCGCCATGACTCCCGGCAGCCATCTGGTGCTGGAGAACGTGGGAGTCAATCCGACACGGGATGGCGTGCTGCATCTCCTCAGGCAGATGGGCGCGGACATCCGGCTCGAGAAGCCGCGCATGTGCGGGGCGGAACCGGTAGCGGACATCGCGGTGCGGGGCGGTGTGCTCAAGGGCATCGATATCACGCCGGAACAAGTGGTCGCTGCGATCGACGACTTGCCGGCCGTGCTCGTGGCCGCCGCCGCGGCCGAGGGCGTCACCACGCTACGCGGCGCGGCGGAACTCCGGGTCAAGGAGAGCGACCGGTTGCAGGCACTCGACGCGGGCTTCAAGGTGCTGGGCGTATCGGTGGAGATGAGCCGCGACGGACTGCGCCTGACGGGCGTCGAGCGCTTCAAGGGCGGGGAGATCCAGAGCTTCGGGGACCATCGCATCGCCATGGCCTTCGCCATGGCGTCACTCCGGGCCGAGGCGCCGCTCACCATCCGGGACTGCGCGAACGTGGACACCTCCTTCCCCAACTTCGTGCCGCTCGCGCGCCAGTGCGGCATGCATATCAGCACCGACGGCCGGGCCGCGGCATGAGCGTGAAGCCGCCGGT
>DATIEQ010000077.1:0-7764 GCA_035455665.1 Gammaproteobacteria bacterium
GATGATGTCCGCGGGCACCTTCGGCGCCGGCGGCTTCTTCGGCCAATCCAGTGTCTCCAGGTAATCGCGCACGAACTGCTTGTCGTAGGAGGGCGGGCTCATGCCTTCCTTATAGGTGTCCGCCGGCCAGAAGCGGGAGGAATCCGGCGTCAGCACCTCGTCGATGAGGTACAAGGCGCCGGATTTATCCACGCCGAACTCGAACTTGGTGTCGGCGATGATGATGCCGCGCTCGAGCGCATAGGTCGCCGCGAAGGAATAGATCCTGAGCGTCGTGTCGCGCACCTGCTCCGCCAGCGGCTTGCCGACGAGGTTCACCACCTCCTCATAGGGGATGTTCTCGTCGTGCTGGCCCGAGGGGGCCTTGGTCGCCGGCGTGAACAGCGGCTCGGGGAGCTTGTCCGCCATCTGCAGGCCCTTCGGCAACGGGATGCCGCAGAGCGCGCCCGTCTTCTGGTAGTCCTTCCAGCCGGAGCCGATGAGGTAGCCCCGCGCCACCGCCTCGATGGGCAGCGCCCGCAGCTTCTTCACCACCACCGCCCGGCCCTCGAGCAGGGCTTGCTCTTTCTTGTCCTTCACCACGTCGGCGACGCTGAGCGTGGTGAGCTGGTTTGGTATGATGTGCGCCGTTTTTTCGAACCAGAAGCGCGAGATGCCGTTCAGCACCGCGCCCTTGCCGGGGATCGGGTCGGGCAGCACCACGTCGAAGGCCGACAGCCGGTCGCTGGTGACGATGAGCAGGTGTTCCGGGCCCGCGTCGTAGATGTCCCGCACCTTGCCGCGATGCAGCAGCGGCAGGCTCTTCAGCTTGGTCTCGAAGACGACGGGCGGCGAGTCGGTCATGGCTCAGCTTGGCGTGTGATTGGCGCGTATCTTGCCATAACTGCCTCTGCCGGGCAGTAGACGGATGGGACACGGATGACGAACTGGATAGGCCTCATCATCGGCGGTGCGCTGGGCTGGTACCTCAGCCATAGCCTGCTGGGCGCGTTCCTCGGTGCGGTCCTGGGCGAGAGCCTGTCGGTGGGCGTCTCCCGCAGCGGCTGGAGCGGCCGAGACGCGGCGCGGGTGCAGGCGGCTTTCTTCACGGCTACGTTCTCGGTGATGGGGTACATCGCCAAGGCCGACGGCCACGTCTCCGAGGATGAGATCGCAGCCGCGCGTTCGGTCATGGCCCAGATGAACCTTGGCCCGGAGCGGCAGCGCGCCGCCATCGAGCTCTTCAACCGCGGCAAGCAACCCGAGTTCGCCGTCGAGCCGGCGCTCCGGGAGCTCAGGCGCGAGTGCCGCGGCCGGCGCGACCTGTTGCTGATGTTCCTGCAGATCCAGTTGCACGCGGCGCTCGCCGACGGCGTGCTGCATCCGGCCGAGCAGGCGATCTTCATCCGCCTATGCGACACGCTCGGCATCTCGCCCCTGGAGCTCCGGCAGTACGAGGCCTTCATCCGCGCCCAGCAGTCCTTCCGCGGCGGGCGTGCGGCCCCCTCGGCGCCGGACCGCCTCGCGGAGGCTTACCGCACGCTCGGCGTCACGCCCCAGGCGAGCGACGCGGAGGTCAAGAAGGCCTACCGGCGACTCATGGCCCAACACCACCCGGACAAGCTCGTGGCCAAGGGCCTGCCGGAAGAGATGATCCGCGTCGCCCAGGAGAAGGTGCAGTACATCAACGTGGCCTACGACGCCGTCAAAGCGGCCCGCGGCCTCGCCTGATGCTCCGAATCCTTGTACCGCAAACCGGGCTAATTGAAGGTGGCGTAAGAACCGAGCATCGCGATGAGTATCACCGCGAGTCCGAGGCTCAGGTTCACGGCGATCATCAAGCGGATCTGGCGCATGGACCGCATCGCCAACGTGTCGTCTTTATCTATCACCGCCCGCTGCAGGCGCCGGTAGGGCGCGAAATACACGTGACCGAAGAGCGCCATCATCACCACGCCCAGGCCCATCATGGCGTCCACGTAGGCGGGCGCCTGGGCGAAGCCGCCGAAGCCGTCGAACACCATATAGGTGCCGGTCAGGAGCAGGGTCGCGACCGAGACCCACACCCAGGGAAAGAAGCGCCGGAAGATGCCGACCCAGAGCTTGGCCCTGAGCGGGGTGTCGAGTTCCGCCAGCACCGGGCGGGCAGCCGTATAGGCGAAGAACATACCTCCCACCCAGACGACGGCGGCGAGGACGTGCAGGGCGATGGCGATAGCGGACATGGGCGCTCCTTAGAGGGTCAGGGTTGGCGGCGCCGGAACAGCGCCCACGGCAGCAGGCGGCGGCCATAAGCTCCGAGCCGTTCGCTGAAGTCAATGCTCTTGAGGCGCAGGGCGCGCTCCTCGATGAGATGCCAGGAGAACATCGCACAGATCAGTGTCAGCGGTGTGGCGGCCGCGAACATCGCCCAGGGGTGGATCTGCGTGAAATATTGGCGTAGCGCCTCCTGGATCGGGAAGGCGTAGATGTAGAGGCCGTAGGAATAGTCGCCCACCCGGTCGAACGCGTGCAAGCCCGGCAGGTAGGCGAACCAGATGACGGCATACATGAGCACGGTGCCGCACAGCCAGGGGAAGGCGCGCGTGTGATAGAAGGGCAGGGACAGCGCCATGAGCGCCAGCAGGACCAGGCCGCTCACCGGAACCCAGCGGGCATAGACACAGAGCAGCGAGCCCGCGAAGAAGAACATGAACAGGTGCACGTTCGGCTTCTGGTTGAACGTCAGCGACACCTCCACCGGCACGGCCAGCACGACGGCGGCGAGGGCAAGCACGAGCCACAGATACAGGCGGCGCTTCGCCAGCACGCCGGCGGCGCCCAGCAGGCCGAGCACGATGTAGAGCCGGAATTCGACGGGCAATGTCCAGAGGGAGCCGTTCACCGCCGGCACCGGCAGGTCCGTGAACACCCCGGGCAGCGTGTACTGCACCACGAACATGAGGTTCCGGTACACGAAGGCGTAGGTCTCGCGGGCGGAGAAATAGTCCGCCGCGGGCTGGCTGCTCACCAGCGGCCCCAGCACGAAGGCGGTGAGCAGCAGGCACACGAGCAGGCCGGGGAAGATACGCAGACAGCGGGACTTGAAGTAGCTCGCGAAGCTGCCGCGGTTCAGGTAACTCGCCGTGACCAGGAAGCCGCTGATCACGAAGAACATGTCTACGCCGATGTGGCCGTAGTTGGTGAACTGCAGCAGGTGCCGCAAGGGCCCGCTCTCACCACGCACGCCGGCGAGGGGATAGCTGTGCGAATAGATGACGAGCACGGCGGCGAGGAAGCGCAGCAGCGTGAAATTGTTCTGCGGGCGAGCCGCGCAGTCGGCGATGCTCGGCCCCGGCAATCGGATTCCCATGCCCCATTCCATCGGTTGCGTGGCGCTGATACTAACAGTGCCGCAGAGAGCATGCACGGTGCTCCGCCCGGGGCTGAAATGGGCCGGCGCTTCGGTTAAAGTGTGCAGCCATGAGCGAGCCTTTCTACATCGCCCCGTCGATCCTTTCAGCCGATTTCGCCAGACTCGGCGAAGAAGTCGACGCGGTCCTCAAGGCCGGCGCCGACATGATCCACTTCGACGTGATGGACAACCACTACGTCCCGAACCTCACCATCGGCCCCCTAGTCTGCGAGGCGCTACGCAAGCACGGCGTGAAGGCGCCCATCGACGTGCACCTGATGGTGAAGCCGGTGGACCGTCTGGTGCCGGACTTCGCCAAGGCGGGCGCGAGCTGGATCACCTTCCATCCGGAGGCGAGCGAACACGTGGACCGCACCCTGGCGCTCATCCACGACAGCGGCTGCAAGGCGGGCTTGGTGTTCAATCCCGCGACGCCGCTCGGCCACTTGAAGCATGTGATCGACAAGGTGGACATGGTGCTCATCATGTCCGTGAACCCCGGCTTCGCCGGCCAGTCCTTCATCCGCGAGAGCCTCGTGAAGCTGAAGGAAGCCCGCGAGCTCATCCACAAGAGCGGCCGCCACATCCGTCTTGAGATCGACGGCGGGGTGAAGGCGGACAACATCCGCGAGATCGCCGCCGCCGGCGCCGACACCTTCGTGGCGGGCTCCGCCATCTTCGGCGCCAAGGACTACGGCGCCGTCATCAAGCAGATGCGCGACGAACTCGCGAAAGCCAAACCTTGACCCTGGGTGTCTATCAAACTCGTTGCTTTTGATCTCGATGGCACGCTGATAGACACCGCGCCGGACATCGCGCGGGCGGTCGACCGGATGATGCACGAGCTCGGGCTGCCCATGCCCGGCGCGGAACAGGTGCGCCGCTGGGTGGGGGACGGCGCCACGCGGCTCATCAAGCGTGCGCTCACGGGTAGCGAGGCGGGTGAGCCGGAGCCGGCGCTCCTCGAACGCGGTCTGGATCTGTTCCGGCACGCCTACGCGGAGCACGTGTACGTGGACAGCCGCCTCTACCCCGGGACGCGGGAGGCGCTGGACTCGCTCCAGGGCCGTTACCGGCTCGCCTGCATCACCAACAAGCCCGCCCAGTTCACATCGCCCTTGCTCAAGGCCGTGCAGCTCGAGGGTTATTTCGACCTCGTGCTGAGCGGCGACACGCTCGCCGCCCTCAAGCCCGATCCGTTGCCGCTGCGCCACGCGGCGCAGCATTTCCGGCTCGCGCCTGCGGCCTGCTGCATGGTGGGGGACTCGCGCAACGACGTGCTCGCCGCCCGCGCCGCGGGTTTCCGGGCGGTGGCCCTGAGCCACGGTTACCACCAGGGCGAGGACCTCCTCGCACTGGGCGCCGAGGCCCTGTTCGATTCAATCGCGCAACTCCCGGCCTGGCTTGCGGGTGCGACGGAGACCCGTTAATCTTTACGCACCGATGCCTATCGGATTCGGCAACGAATCATGTCTCAAACGGTCTACCTGAACGGAGTGTCGAAGGCGTCTCGCCCCGCGTGGCGATGGCGCTAAGGCGTTTGCGTCTCCGCAAATCCTTCACTCCGTCTATCAGGATGACCGTTCCATGGATCAACAGCAGTTTGACGCCCTAAGGGCCGCCGGTTACAACCGCATCCCCGTCGTGAAGGAGATCCTCGCGGATCTCGACACGCCTCTGAGCGTGTATCACAAGCTCGCGCGCGCGCCGCATTCCTTCCTGTTGGAGTCGGTCGAGGGGGGCGAGACTTGGGGCCGCTACTCCATCATCGGCCTGCCGGCCACGACGGTGCTCACCGTCAAGGACGGCGTCTGCCGCGTGCGCAGCCCCGCCGGCGAGGAGACCTTCGCCGGGGACGATCCCTTCGCCGCCATCCAGACCTTCCGCGCCCGCTACCGAGTGCCTGCGCTCCCCGGCCTGCCGCGTTTCAGCGGCGGACTGGTGGGTTATTTCAGCCACGAGGCGGTGCGTTTCATCGAACCCACGCTCGATTCCGCCGGCCAGACGGATACGCTCGGCTGTCCGGACGCCTGCCTGCTGCTGGCCGAGGAGCTCGTGATCTTCGACAACCTGCGGGGCACGGTGCGCATCGTGGTGCACGCAGACGCGGAGCCGGCGGACGGCCTCGCCGCGGCCGGCCGGCGGCTCGCGGAGCTCGCCGCGCGGCTGCGTGCGCCGTTGCGTTACCCCTCCGAGCAGGGCTACGCGGGCAGCGTCGCCGGGGAATTCGCCTGCGGCTTCGAGGAAGCCGCCTTCTGCGAGGCCGTGGAGCGGGTGCGGACCTACATCCGCGATGGCGACGCCTTCCAGGTGGTGCTCTCCCAGCGCCTGTCCGCGCCCTTCGCCGGTGAGGCCTTGGACGTCTACCGTGCGCTGCGCGTCATCAACCCCTCGCCCTACATGTACCACCTGGATTTCGGCGATTTCCAGGTGACCGGCTCCTCACCCGAGGTGCTGGTGCGGGTGGAGGAGGGCGAGGTGACGCTGCGGCCCATCGCCGGCACCCGCCCCCGCGGCGCGAGCGCGGAGGAGGACGCGCGGCTGGCGGCGGAACTCCTGGCGGACCCGAAGGAGCGCGCCGAGCACGTGATGTTGCTCGACCTCGGCCGCAACGACGTGGGCCGTATCGCCGCCACCGGCAGCGTGCGCATCAGCGAGCGCATGGCCATCGAGCGCTACTCCCACGTCATGCACATCGTCTCGGAGGTGAAGGGGCGGTTGCGGGAATCGCTCGGGCCGCTGGACGTGCTCAAGGCCTGCTTCCCGGCGGGCACCGTGAGCGGCGCGCCCAAGGTGCGGGCACTCGAGATCATCCACGAGCTCGAGCCGGTGAAGCGCGGCATCTACTCCGGGGCGGTGGGCTACATCGGCTGGAACGGCAACCTGGACACGGCCATCGCCATCCGCACCGCGGTGGTGAAGGACGGCTACCTGCACGTGCAGGCGGGCGCCGGCATCGTGCATGATTCGGTCCCGGCGAACGAATGGCGCGAGACCTTGAACAAGGGCCGGGCGCTGCTGCACGCCGTCGAGATGACCCGCGTCGGCAGCGGACGGGGGAACTGACGATGATACTCATGATCGACAACTACGATAGTTTCACTTACAACCTGGTGCAATATCTGGGCGAGCTCGGTGCGGATGTCGAGGTGTACCGCAACGACGCCCTGAGCGTGGAGCAGGTCGCCGAGCTCGAGCCCGAGCGCATAGTGATCTCGCCGGGTCCCTGCACGCCGAACGAGGCGGGCATCTGCGTGGAACTCATCCAGGAACTCGGCGGCACGATCCCCATCCTCGGCGTCTGCCTCGGCCACCAGGCCATCGGCCAGGCCTACGGCGGACGCATCGTGCACGCGGGTCAGGTGATGCACGGCAAGGTCTCCGCCATCCAGCATAAGGGTCTGGGTGTGTTCCGCGACATCCCGTCGTCGTTCGAGGCCACCCGCTACCATTCGCTGGTGATCGACAAGGGGTCGCTGCCCGATTGTCTCGAAGTCACCGCCTGGACCGAGGACGGCCGCGGCGGCATCGAAGAGATCATGGGCGTGCGCCACAAGACGCTGCCCGTGGAGGGCGTGCAGTTCCATCCGGAATCCATCCTCACCCAGCACGGCCACGCCCTCCTCGCAAATTTCTTACGGGGTGCCTAAAAATGGATCTTTTGTGTTCTGGCGGTGTTAAAAATGACCTCGCAATCCTCACGTACAGTAAGAGTACGCTCCGGTTGCTCGGTCATTTTCGCCTTGCCATAACGCAAAATCTCCTATTTTTAGGCATGCTTTTCGCGCCGCCGGGAAAGAACGTATTGCATCGGCCTGAGAGAATCTGAAGTGGACATCAAGGAAGCCATCAGCCGCATCGTCGACCGCGAGGACCTGGTCGACGCGGACATGCAGGCGGTGATGCGCCAGATCATGACCGGCGGCGCCACCCCCATCCAGATCGGCGGTTTCCTGGCGGGCCTGCGCGCCAAGGGCGAGACGGTGGAGGAGATCGCCGCGGCCGCCCGGGTGATGCGCGAGCTGGCGATCCCGGTGAAAGTGGCGCCCACGCATCTCGTGGACACCTGCGGCACCGGCGGCGACGGCATGAGCCTGTTCAACGTCTCCACGGCCGCCGCCTTCGTGGTGGCTGCCGCGGGCGGGCGGGTGGCGAAGCACGGCAACCGCTCCATGTCGAGCAAGTCCGGCAGCGCTGACCTCCTGGAGGCCATGGGCGTGCCGCTGGAACTGCCGGCGGAACGGGTGGCGGAGTGCATCGAGCGGGTGGGCCTGGGATTCATGTTCGCCCCCGCGCACCATCCTGCCGCGCGCTACGCCGCCGCGCCGCGCCGCGAGCTCGGCACCCGCACGCTGTTCAACCTGCTCGGCCCCCTCACCAACCCCGCCAAC
>DATIEQ010000078.1:0-2425 GCA_035455665.1 Gammaproteobacteria bacterium
TCTGGCCGTCGAAGGGCTACGACTACACGGTCCGCGAGAGCAGCAACAAAACGGACGTCGTCGCCGCCTTCGTCGATGCCTGCAAGGAGTTCGGCCTGCGCCCCGGCTTCTACTACTGCATCCTCGACCCCCACAACGAAGGCAAATTCGACTGGGACGCGCCGATCGGCGACCAGTACTTCCAGCTCATCAAGCACCACGTCACCGAGCTGCACACGCTCTATCCGAACACCTTCTATCAGCTCTTCGACATCACGTGGAAGCTGAGCCCGGCGCAGCGCACAGAGCTCTATCAGCTGGTGAAGACGCATAGCCCGGACTGCATCATCGTCGACAACCAGGGATTCAAGCAGAGCCGCGTCAACCAGGGCCGCACCTGCGAGGGCCCCAGCTGGCCCTGCGACGTGATCAACGGCGAGGACACGCTGCCGCCGCTCGAGGGCCACGACCCGCACATCACCTACGAGAAGAAGCCCTACTACATGCCCTTCGAAACCTGGTTCCCCACCGGCCCGCTCTATCCGCCCATGCCGTGGATGCACACCTGGTTCTGGCATCCGTGGTACAAGCCGCAGAGTCCCGAAGTGATCGCCGAGGCCTACCGCCTGTGCATGAAGGGCAACGCCAACCTGCTGCTGAACCTGGCCCCCGACCAGACCGGCCAGATCCCGCAGGACCAGGTGGAGACCTTCAAACGGGTGGCCGAGCTGATCCACGGTTAGCGCGGTCTTCAGAGCGTCAACACCGCGCGCGAGAAACCTTGACAGTCGTCCACCCGCGGGATAGAGTCAAGCACGGTTCAATCGTGAAAGGTTTCAAAGCACCACCTGGATGTTCCGGATCATGCGATCCGGACTACGCTGGCATTTGCTAATAGCTAAAAGCTAGCAGCTAGAAGCTATCCGCGATTGAACGCCAACAGGGGAGTTCCTATGCCTTCATCCATCGTCGTCGTCGGCAGCATCAACCTCGATCTGGTCTGCAGCGGCAAGCGTATTCCCGCCCCCGGCGAGACCCTCAAGGGCGACAAGTTCCAGACCTTCCACGGCGGCAAAGGAGCCAACCAGGCCGTCGCCGTTGCGCGCCTCGGCTACGGCGTGAACATGATCGGCAAAGTTGGCGACGACGACTTCGGCAAGCGCCTCCGCCAGGGCCTCCGCGACGCCGGCGTTGGCGTGCGCGGTGTCTCGACGGCGAAGGGCGTCTCCTCCGGAGTAGCGCTCATTACCGTCGCCGCCGGCGGCCAGAACAGCATCACCGTCATTCCCGGCGCCAACGATCAGCTCCGCCCGCGTGACCTCGAGGACTGTCTCCCCCAGCTGCGCTCCGCAGGCATGATCCTCACCCAGCTGGAGATCCCGATGGACACCGTCGAGTGCCTGGGCGCGATCGCCCGCCGCTTCGACATCCCGTTCATGCTCGATCCCGCCCCCGTTCCGGCGCGGCCCATTCCGCGCAAAGTGCTCCGCAACGTCACCTACCTCACGCCCAACGAGACAGAAACCGCGGCGCTCTGCGGCATCGCGCCCGGCGAGCTGACGCCGGCCAACGTCGCCACCTTCGCCGAGCTCCTGCTCAACACCGGCCCGGCGAACGTCATCGTGAAGATGGGCAGCCAGGGCGCCTACATCGCCGCTGCCGACGGCCTCCGCCGCATGGTTCCCGCCTTCAAGATCAAAGCAGTCGACTCCACCGCCGCCGGCGACGCCTTCAACGCCGGCCTGGCCGTCGGTCTGGTCCGCGGCATGAGCCTCTTCGAAGCCGTCCGCTACGGATCGGCCACCGGCGCCCTCTCCGCCACCCGCGCCGGCGCGCAAACCTCCATGCCCGAGGGACGCGAAGTGACCCGCATGCTCGAGGCGGTCGACAGCCGCAGGCCGGCCCGAGCCCGCGAGACCAACGGCAAGCACTCCACGCCGAGAGAACTGGAGTCCCTGGAGACCCCGAATGTCCTGCAACCGCAGAACTAAGCTCGTCGCGCTGCTCGCGCTCATCTTCCTCTTCGGTCCCCTGGCTTACGCGGCTCGGCCCACGCCCATCGTTCTCGACACGGACATCGGCGGGGACATCGACGACGCTTTCGCGCTGGCCCTGGTGCTGCACAGTCCGGAACTCGACCTGCGCGCCGTCACCACCGTCTCCGGCGACACCCAGGCGCGCGCGCGGCTCGCCGCCAAAATGCTCTCCGTGGCCGGACGCCCGAACGTACCCGTCGCCGCCGGCACACCGGGTGCGCACATGGACGCGCCCCAGACCCAGTGGGCTGACGGATTCTCAAGTCCTGCACTCGTTTCAAAAAATGCCGTCGAACTCATGCAGTCGGTGCTCGACCGCGGCCAGGGCAAGGTGATGATCGTCGCCGTCGGCCCCCTGACCAATGTCGCCGCGCTTCTCCAGGAGCATCCCGAAGAGAAGCAGAAGATCC
>DATIEQ010000079.1:0-14712 GCA_035455665.1 Gammaproteobacteria bacterium
TCCGCTTCGAAGTGGGCGAGGGCATCGAGAAGAAACAGGAAGACTTCGCCGCCGAGGTCATGGCCCAGGCGCGGCGGGGCTGAACTCCCCCGGCCGGGGGGCGTTTACGGTACAATCCGAATTGCACCGAGCCCCGCATAGCGGGGCTCCGCGTGAATAACGCCTGCGGATCCGAAAGAAGCGCCATGGCCACCCACGTTCCCGCCTACAAGCGCATCCTGCTCAAGCTCTCGGGCGAGGCCCTCATGGGCTCCGCCGACTACGGCATCGATCCCGCCATCATCGCGCGGCTCGCGGCCGAGATCCGCGACATCCGCGACGCCGGGGCCCAGGTGGGGCTCGTGATCGGCGGCGGTAACATCTTCCGCGGCGCCGGGCTCGCGAGCGCCGGCATGGACCGGGTCACGGCCGACCACATGGGCATGTTGGCCACCATCATGAACGCGCTCGCACTGCAGGACGCCTTGGAGCGTCTAGGGGTGTTCGCTCGCGTCCTGTCCGGCATGCGCGTCAACCAGGTCTGCGAGGACTACATCCGTCGCCGTGCGGTGCGCCACCTGGAGAAGGGGCGGGTGTGCATCTTCGCTGCCGGTACCGGCAACCCATTCTTCACCACCGATACCGCCGCGAGCCTGCGGGCCATCGAGACCGGGGCGGAACTCCTCATCAAGGCCACCAAGGTGGACGGCGTCTATTCCGCCGACCCGAAGAAGGATCCGAAAGCGACGCGCTACAAGCACTTGACCTTCGATCGCATCATCACCGACAAGCTCATGGTGATGGATGCCACGGCCATGGTGCTGTGTCGCGACAACAACATCCCCCTGAGGGTGTTCGACATGACTAGGCCCGGCGATCTGATGCGCATCGTGATGGGCGACCGCAGTATCGGTACCCTCGTGGACAATGGAGAAGCCGCATGATCGAAGACTTGAAGAAGAGCGCCACCGCCCGCATGCACAAGAGCGCCGATACCCTCAAAGACGCGCTCGCCAAGCTACGCACCGGCCGCGCGCACACCAGCATCCTCGACCACCTGCGCGTCGATTATTACGGCTCGCAGGTGCCGCTCCAACAGGTGGCAAACGTGACGGCCGCGGACGGCCGCACTCTCACCATCACCCCCTGGGAGAAACAGATGATCCCGGTGATCGAGAAGGCGATCATGACTTCCGACCTGGGGCTGATGCCATCGACTGCAGGCAGCGTCATCCGCGTTCCCATGCCCTCGCTCACCGAGGAGCGGCGCAAGGAGATCATCAAGGTGGCGCGCCACGAGGCGGAGCAAGCGCGCGTCGCCGTACGCGCCGTACGCCGCGACGTCAACACCGAACTCAAGACGCTGCTCAAGGATCGCAAGGTCACCGAGGACCAGGAGCGCCGCGCCCAAGATGAGGTCCAGAAACTTACCGATAAGCACATCGCCGAGATAGACAAGATCCTGGCGGCCAAGGAATCCGAACTCCTGGAGATCTAAGCTCCGCAGCACGATAGCGCTGGCGGAGCGGGCTGGTATGACGACAATCCGTACAGGTGCCTTGCCCGCTCACGTAGCCGTCATCATGGATGGTAACGGCCGTTGGGCGAAGCACCGCCACCTGCCGCGACATGCCGGCCACCAGGCGGGACTCAAGGCCGCGCGCCGGGTCATCGAGCACTGCGCGGAGCGCGGCGTCAAGGCGCTCACGCTGTTCACCTTCAGCAGCGAGAACTGGCAACGCCCGCAGGGCGAGGTTACCCGTCTCATGGAGCTCTTCCTTAACGCCCTGGGCAAAGACGTACGGGAGCTGCATGGTAACGGCGTGCGAGTGCGTTTCATCGGCGAGCGCAAGGGATTCTCTGCCGGGCTACAGCAAGGCATGCGAGAGGGTGAGACCCTCACGGCGGCCAATACCGGGCTGATGCTGAACATCGCCGTGGGTTATGGCGGACGTTGGGACATCGTGGAGGCCGCGCGCAGCTTCGCGCGGGAAGTGGAGCAAGGGACTCGCAGGTCCGAGGAGCTCGACGAGCAGCGGTTCACGGGCGCTCTTTCTCTCTCCCATGTCACCGATCCCGACCTCTTCATCCGCACCGGTGGTGAGCGGCGCATAAGCAACTTCCTGCTGTGGAACCTGGCCTACACTGAGCTGTATTTCACCGATTTGCTGTGGCCGGACTTCGATACGCGAGCCTTGGATGAGGCTTTCGCATGGTTCGGTGCCCGTGACCGGCGCTATGGCCAGATTGTGGAGCCCGAGGAGCAGGCGGGTGCTTAAGCAGCGCGTGATCACCGCTTTGATCCTCGCCGCGCTGGTGCTCGCCTTGATCCTGCTGGCGCCCCCCTGGCTCTTCGTAGCCAGCATGGCGGCGCTGCTCATGGTAGGGGCCTGGGAATGGTCCGCCCTGTCGGGCTATGGCGGACGTGAGGCACGTGCGGCGTATACGCTGTTGTTCGGGTTCTTGGCGGGGTTTACCCAATTCTTTGCCGTCTACACCTGCTATCGGGCCGAGATGCTGCTATGCACTCTAGGTGCGGTGTGGTGGCTTTTCGATCTCGGCTGGTTGGCGTTCGGGCGCTGGCTCTTCCCCCGGGCACTCAAGGCAGCGGCAGGCCTGCTGACCTTGTTGCCTGCGTTCGTGGCAGTGGTGGCCTTGTGGTTGGCGGGAGCACGATACCTCGTGATCTTGTTGCTGCTGGTGGCGGGAGCGGATATCGGCGCCTATTTCGCCGGTCGCGCCTTCGGTAGGCGCAAGCTGGCTCCCTCGGTGAGCCCCGGTAAGACCTGGGAAGGGGTGGCCGGGGGCGTGGCGTTATCGGCGGCGGTAGCCGCCGTGGTCTGGCGTTGGCTGCCGGTGGAATTGGGCCCGTTCATACTAATAGGCATGGTCATCTCGCTTATATCAGTGGTCGGCGATCTGTCCGAGAGCCTGTTCAAGCGCCAGGCGGGGCTCAAGGACAGCGGCACCTTGTTCCCTGGTCACGGCGGCCTACTGGACCGGGTGGACAGCCTGAGCGCTGCGGCGCCCCTGTTCTGGTTGGGTTTGCACTGGCTGAAGGCACTGCCGTGATCGGTGTTGCCGTCCTCGGTTCGACAGGCAGCGTGGGCCTGAGCACGCTGGACGTCATCGATCGTCACCGCGACCGTTTCCGGGTGGCGGCCCTCACGGCACACCGTGACGTCGAGGGCCTGTTCCGGCAGTGCTGCGAACACCACCCTTCCCTCGCGGTGATGGCGGACGAGGCGGCGGCCCACAAGCTGGAGAAGAAGCTCAAGCAGAGCGGCCTCAAGACCGAAGTACGGGCTGGGTCCGCGGCCTTGCGCGAAGCTGCGGAGTCCCCAGAGGCGCGCTATGTCATGGCCGCCATCGTGGGGGCGGCGGGACTTGAATCCGCGCTCGCCGCTGCGCGTGCCGGCAAACGCGTACTACTCGCGAACAAGGAAGCCTTGGTGATGGCGGGGCGTATCTTCATGGAGGCCGTACGCGAGGGTGGAGCCGAACTCCTGCCCATCGACAGCGAGCACAATGCAGTGTTCCAATGCCTGCCGGCGGGCTACCGACCCGGCACCTGGCCACGCGGCGTGCGCCGCATCCTGCTCACGGCTTCGGGCGGCCCGTTCCGCGGCTGGTCACCGGAGCAGCTCGCGCAAGTCACGCCGAAGCAAGCCTGCGCACATCCGAACTGGAGCATGGGGCGCAAGATATCAGTGGACTCCGCCACCATGATGAACAAGGGGCTCGAGGTGATCGAAGCTTGCTGGCTCTTTGATACAACCCCCGCACGCGTCCAGGTGCTGGTGCATCCACAGAGCGTGGTCCATTCCATGGTCGAATACGACGACGGTTCGGTGCTGGCGCAACTCTCGAACCCCGACATGCGCACACCCATCGCCCAGGCCCTCGGTTGGCCGGACAGGCTCGAGGCAGGCGTCGAACCACTGGATGTGTTGCAACGCGGGCGCCTCGACTTCGAGCCTCCTGATCCAGATGCGTTCCCCTGTCTCAGGCTTGCCATGCAGGCGGCGGAAACGGGCGGTGGTGCACCGGTGGTGCTCAACGCGGCGAACGAAGTGGCGGTGGCGGCATTCCTGGAGGGCCGCGTGCCCTTCACAGGCATCGCAGACCTCGTCGCCCGTGCCCTGGATCGCCTGGCGTCGAACCCCGCGGATGCATTGGAGGAGGTGTTGGCACTCGACCGGCTCACGCGCGGTACTGCGGAAGCGGAACTGACGAGTTTCGCTTAAGGATTCAGATATGCAGATCATCATCAACATCCTGGCATTCATCGCCGCCGTAGGCGTGCTTGTGAGTGTCCATGAGTTTGGCCATTTCATCGTGGCGCGCTGGGCTGGCATCAAGGTTCTGCGCTTCTCTATCGGATTCGGCCGTCCACTCCTCATCTGGCATCGTCGCGGTGACGAGACCGAGTATGTGATCGCCGCGCTGCCGCTCGGCGGTTATGTGAAGATGCTGGACGAAAGGGAGGGCGAGGTCAGCGAGCCGGACCGGCCACGCGCCTTCAACCGCCAGCCGCTGCACAAACGCCTGGCCGTGGTGCTGGCGGGACCCGCGTTCAACCTACTGTTCGCCGTACTCGCCTATTGGGCGATCTTCATGGCGGGCATCCCGGGCATCAAGACGCTGGTAGGCGAGGTACCGGCGGGTACGCCCGCGGCTGTCGCTGGCATCGCGCCGCAGGACGAGATACTCACTGTCGCAGGTCACGAGACCCGTACCTGGGATGCGGCCCAACTCGCTCTGTTCCAGGCGGTCATGCATGGCGGGCTGGTCGCCGTGACAGTCCGCTCAGCCTCCGGACAAGAACGGGCTGTGAGCCTCGTCCCGGTAGATAATCGTGCCCTGACGGAGCCAGGCAAGCTTCTCCCCGGCCTGGGCTTAAGCCCCTGGGATCCACCCATCCCCCCTGTGATCGGCGAACTCACGCCTCAGGGTACCGGCAAGGCCTCCGGTCTCCTGGTGGGTGACCGGGTGCTCTCGGCGGACGGGCAAGCGGTAGAGAGCTGGCAGAAGCTCAAGCCGCTCCTGGAGAAATCGCCGGGCAAGACGTTGGCGCTCATCTTGGAACGCGGCGGGCGGAATATCCCGCTCGCGCTCAAGGTCGGCATGGAGAAGACCGCCGCCGGGGTCGTCGGGCGCATCGGCGCCCGTCCGCAGATTCCCCCGGGACTGTATGACGGATTGCGGGCGGAACAACGGTATAATCCCCCCGCTGCCTTAGGGCAGGCGTTCAGGCGCACCGCGGAATTGGCTTGGCTGACGCTGGATTCCGCCTGGAACATGCTGCTCGGCAACGTGTCCTGGCGGAACCTCAGTGGGCCCATCGACATCGCCCAGTACGCGGGGTATACCGCGGAAAGCGGCCTGGTGCCGTTCCTGGCGTTTCTCGCCATCGTGAGCATCAGCCTTGGGGTGCTGAACCTACTGCCGGTCCCGGTACTGGACGGCGGACATGTGCTGTATTTCGCGGTGGAGCTCGTCAAGGGGTCGCCGCTTTCGCAGAAAGCGGAGCTCATGGGGCAGCGTGTCGGCATCGCGTTGCTCATGGTGCTCATGGGATTTGCGATCTACAACGATCTCATGCGTATTTTCAGCTGAGGAGGACATCATTTGGGAAGTCTGAAAGGCGCCGGGCGGGTCCTGGCCACCCTGATGTTCCTCGTGCTGTCCTCTCTCGCACACGCAGACGAACCGTTCACGGTCAAGAAGATCCAACTCGTCGGTTTGCAACGCATCTCCGACGGCACCGTGTACGACTACCTGCCCGTGAACATCGGCGACAAACTGGACGCGACCCGCATCCAAGAAGCCATCCGCGCCCTCTATAAGACGGGATTCTTCCGCGACGTGGAGCTGCGCCGCGACGGTGATACCCTCGTGATCGCCTTCAAGGAACGCCCCTCCATCGCGCATTTCGCCGTCACCGGCAACAAACTAGTCAAGACGGACGACCTGAACAAGAATCTGCAGAAGGTCGGGTTGGTCGAAGGGCAGATATTCAATCGCGTGACGCTCGATGACTTGAAGCAAGACCTCCTCGACCAATATTACAGCCATGGTCATTACGGCGTGACCCTGAAGACCGATGTTGCCGACGTGGGGGATAACAAAGTCGATGTCTCGGTGACGATCTCCGAGGGCATCACCGCCCGCATCCGCGCCATCGACGTGGTAGGCAACCACCAGTTCGCCGAATCGGATTTGCAGGACGCGTTCAAGCTCAAGGTGTCCACCTTCTGGACCTACTTCGGCAGCTCAGATGAATATGCCCGTGAAAAGCTGGTGGGTGATCTCGAATCGCTGCGCTCCTATTACATGGATCAGGGCTATGCGGACTTTAGCATCGATTCCACGCAGGTCGCCGTGTCGCCGGACCATAACAATGTCTATATCACGGTGGGCATCACCGAAGGTGCGGTCTACAAGGTCAAGGATGTCAAATTATCCGGCAACCTGATCCTTCCGGAAAAAGAACTCGCAAGATACGAATTGCTTCATGGCGGCGATACCTTCTCTCTCAAGCTTGCGAACACTACCGCCGATCTCATCCGCAAGCGACTCGGGCAAGACGGTTATGCTTTCGCCCAGGTCAACCCGGTGCCAGAAATCGATCGGGAGAATAAAGTCGTATCCATCAGCTTCGTAGTGGATCCGGGCGAGCGCGCCTACGTGCGCCGCATCAATTTCAATGGCGCGCCTGGTACCAACGACGAGGTGTTCCGCCGCGAGATGCGCCAGTTCGAAGGCGCCTGGCTCTCCAGCGTGGACTTAGAGCGCTCTCGCGTGCGCCTGGAGCGTTTGCCCTGGATCGAGGAAGCCAAGGTCAAGACCGACAAGGTACCGGGCTCTACTAACCTGGTCGACGTGGACTTTGATCTGAAAGAGCGGCCGCCAGGCACCGCCAACATCGGCGTGGGCTATGGCAGTTCATCTGGGTTCATCATCAACGGCCAGATCGCCAATGCGAACTTCCTGGGCACGGGTGATCGGCTGTCGCTGGACGCAAACCATACCGCCCTCGGCCATAGCTACAGCATGAGCTTCACGAACCCGTACTATACCGTCGACGGGGTGAGCCGGACGTTCAGCTTCTTCCAGAGCCGTATCTCGCAGCTCTCAATCAACAGCGCGCCTCTCACCAGCGGTTCCTACGGCGGCTCCTTGAGTTACAACTTTCCTCTCACGGAGTACAGCGCCTGGGGTGTCGGCGGTACCTACGCGCATAACGAACTATTTTCCTCCACGGGGACCTCGCCGCAGTACATCAGCTTCATAACCAATCCTAACAATGGCAGGGTGTTCTACAACACCGGCCTGTGTGTGGACCCATTTCGCGGTTTCGTTTTCGTGTGCGAACTCCCGGGCTTGAAGTACGACACTCTGGAGGGTTCGCTCAGCTACGTCTATGACACCGAGAACCGCGTCATCTTCCCCACGGCGGGAGCACGCGAGAGCGTAAGCCTCACGGCTGCGGTGCCGGGTGGAGATCTGCGCTATTACATCCTGAGCTACCAACAGTATGCCTTCCTGCCGCTGTTTAAAGGCTTGATCTACGCCTTGAACAGTCAACTGAGCTACGGCGCGACCTACGGCCAGACCTCGCCCTACCCGCCGTTCAAGAACTTCTTCGCCGGAGGCCCAGACACGGTACGTGGCTGGACCACCGGCACGCTTGGACCGCGGGACTTCAGCGGCCTCGCCATCGGCGGGCGGACGCTGGCCTATGCGCAGAACGAATTCGTCCTGCCCAATTTCGGCAAGGATGAGAGTTCGGGATCCGGCTCCAGCCGATTCGCCATGTTCATCGATGCCGGCAACGTGTTCGCGGCACCCAGCGATTTCCGCTTTCGGCAGCTCCGGGTGTCCTGGGGCGTGGCTGCGACCTTCCTGACGCCCCTCGGGGCCATGAAATTCAGTTATGCTTTCCCCATGAACGCGAAACCCGGTGACGACACCGAGCGGTTCCAGTTCACCCTGGGCGCTTATTACTAAATATCTCGAGGAGCACAACGTGATCACCGTATCCCGTCACATCATTCCACTGCTCGCGCTCGCCACGCTGGGTTTTGCGGGCGCGACGACTGCTGCCGAACTCAAGATTGGCGTGGTCAATACCGCGCGCCTGATGCATGAGTCGCCGCAAGCTGACAGCGCCAAGGGGGAGATGGAAAAGAAGTTCGGCGCGCGCCAGAAAGAACTCATCGCGGAACAAGACAAGGTCAAGAGCCTCCAGGACGACCTGTCCAAGAACGCCGCTGTCATGACCGCCGCCCAGGCGCAGGATGAACAGCGCCAACTCGAAGAGCTGCAGCGCGACTTCAGTCGTAAACAAAGCGATTACCAGGAAGACGTAAGCATGGAGAACAACGACCTGATGAGTCGACTCCAGCAACAGGTCACCAAGGCGGTCCAAGAAGTCGCCAAGGCGCAGAAATACGATCTCATCCTGGTAGGCGAAGCGACGTTGTACTTCGGCGCGGCCGTGGACGTGACCGATGCCGTGCTCGCGCAGATGAAGAAGGACCTGAAGCCGGACGCAGGCGGCGGTAACTGAGCGCGTTGAACGGGCCATCATGGGTGTGGCGTATACGCTGAAAGAACTTGCGGACCGTTGCGGCGGCGATGTGCGCGGCGATGGTTCCACGCGCGTGCAGGCAGTAGCGACGCTGCAGAATGCCACGCCAGGGAGCATCGCGTTCCTCGCAAACCCCCACTACCGGCGGTTCCTCCCTGCCACGCGTGCGAGCGCGGTGATCCTGAATGCCGCGGACGCAGACGCCTGTCCGGTGCCGGCGCTGGTCTCCGCTAACCCCTATCTTCTATACGCTCATATCGCTGCCTTGCTGGCGCCACAGGCACCCGCACGTCACGGTGTCGATCCTGCCGCCCATGTGAGCCGCGATGCACGAGTGGACGCAGCCGCTTGGGTAGGGCCAGGTGCAGTTGTAGAGACGGGCGCTATGATCGCTGGCCACGCTAGCGTCGGCCCAAACTGCGTCATCATGGAAGGCGCGAAACTCGGCGAAGGAAGCCGGCTGGTGGCGAACGCCACCCTCTGCCCGCGGGTGGAGGTGGGGCGGCGCGCGCTGATCCATCCCGGCGCGGTCATCGGCGCGGATGGCTTTGGAATCGCCCGCGACGGCGCTGCCTGGGTCAAGGTCCCGCAGCTCGGCTCGGTGCGCATCGGCGACGACGTGGAAATCGGTGCCAACACGACCATCGACCGGGGCGCGCTCGAGGATACGGTTATCGAGGATGGGGTGAAGCTCGACAACCAGATCCAGGTGGGTCATAACGTGCGAATCGGCGCGCATACCGCCGTCGCCGGCTGCGCCGCGATCGCCGGCAGCGCCGTCATCGGCAAGCGTTGTATGATTGCCGGAGGGGCGGGCGTCGCCGGGCACATCGAGATCTGCGACGACGTGACCATCACCGCGATGACGCTGGTCAGCCATACCATCACCCGGGCTGGGGTCTATTCCGGCAGCCTGCCGATGGATGACGCCGGCGAATGGCGCAAGAACAGCGCTCGTTTCCGCCAGCTCGACAAGCTTGCGCGCCGCGTCGCGGATCTGGAAAAGAAAACCAAGGGATGACTGCCATGTCCAAGCAACCGTTCCTCGACATCCACGCCATCATGAAGCAGTTGCCGCACCGCTTCCCGTTCCTGCTCATCGACCGGGTCGTGGAATGTACGCCGGGCGAATCGCTGACGGCGCTGAAGAACGTGACCATCAACGAGCCGTTCTTTCCCGGGCACTTCCCGCATCACCCGGTGATGCCTGGGGTGCTGATACTGGAGGCCATGGCGCAGGCCACGGGACTCCTGGCCTTCGCCACCATCGGCCACGCGCCGAGCGCCGACGAGCTCTACTATTTCGTGGGCATCGACAAGGCCCGCTTCCGTGAGCCGGTCGAGCCCGGCGATCAGCTGTTCTTCAAGGTACGGGTGCTGGCCTCGAAACGGGGCATCTGGAAGTTCGCGGGGACGGCCGAGGTGGATGGGCGCGTGGCGGCGGAAGCCGAACTCATGTGCGCCGCGAAGAAATTCGAGTAAGCATGTCCGCCGTCGATCCGCGCGCGGTCATCGACGCAGGCGCCCGACTGGCTGCGGGCGTCAAAGTCGGCCCCTACGCCGTCATCGGCGCAGACGTGGAGATCGGTGCCGGCACCGTGGTGGGCGCACACGTGGTGATCCAGGGTCCCACGCGCTTGGGCCGCGATAATCGCATCATGCCCTTTGCCTCGCTGGGCGGTGCCCCGCAGGACAAGAAATACGCGAACGAGCCCACGCCGCTCGAGATCGGCGACCGCAACACAATCTTCGAGTTCGTCACTCTCAACCGCGGCACCGTCCAGGATCTGGGCGCGACGCGCATCGGCAGCGACAACTGGCTGATGGCTTACTCGCACGTGGCCCACGATTGCATCCTCGGCGACAACATCATCATGGCGAACAATGCGACGCTCGCCGGCCACGTGATCATCGAGGATTGGGCCATCCTCGGCGGTTTCACGAAGGTGCACCAGTTCTGCCGTATCGGCGTCCACAGCTTCACGGGCATGAACGTGGACATCACGCGCGACGTGCCGCCCTACGTGATGGTGTCTGGTACGCCGGTGGAGCCTCACGGCATCAATAGCGAAGGACTGAAGCGCCGCAACTTCAGCGCCGAGCAGATCCGCAACCTCAAGAACGCCTACCGCGTGCTGTACCGTTCGGACCTGCGGTTGGAAGAGGCGGTCATGCAGCTCAAGGCGCTGGGAGCTACTCAGCCGGAGGTCGCGGTGCTCGCGAGTTTCCTGGAGAAGAGCGAGCGCAGCATCACGCGCTGACAGCGGGGTCCGACCGGATGCGCATCGGCATCGTCGCAGGGGAGAGTTCGGGCGACATCCTGGGCGCAGGCCTGATGCGCTCCTTGCGCGCGCGTGTCCCGGGCGTGCGTTTCGAGGGAGTGGCGGGTCCCGAGATGCTCGCGGCGGGCTGTGAGCCCCTCTATCCTGCGGAGACGCTCGCGGTCATGGGCTTGGCTGAAGTATTGCAGCACCTGCCGCGCTTGCTCAGGGTACGCCGTCATCTGCGACGCCATTTCCTTGCGGATCCGCCAGACCTCTTCGTCGGCATCGACTCACCGGACTTCAACTTAGGGCTGGAGACGTCCCTGCGCCGGGCCGGCATACCTACGGTGCACTACGTGAGTCCCTCGGTCTGGGCCTGGCGGCCGAAGCGCGTCTTCACGGTGGGCCGCGCCGCCGACCTGCTGCTGACCTTGCTGCCCTTCGAGCCTGCCTATTACCGGAAGCACGGTTTCCACGCAGAGTTCGTCGGGCATCCCCTGGCGGATGCCATCCCCGCGGACATCGATCGGGTGGCTCTGCGTCGCTCCCTGCCGTTGCCGGCGAACGGCCCGCTGGTCGCGCTCCTGCCCGGGAGCCGGGTCACGGAGGTCGAACGGCTCCTGGGCTTGTTCCTTGAGACGGCCCGTTGCCTCGCAGCCTCGCGGCCGGAGCTATGCTTCGCCGTGCCTGCCGCGACGCCGAAGCTCGGAGCCTTGATCAAGGAGAGACTACAGGGGTTCGGCGGGCTCCCGCTGACCGTCGTGCCGGGGCATTCACGTGAGATCCTCGGTGCCGCGGATGCGGCCCTGCTCGCGTCCGGCACGGCGACGCTCGAGGCCATGCTGCTGCAGTGCCCCATGGTGGTGGCTTACAAGCTCGCGCCTGTGAGCCATGCGCTGATCCGCACCTTCGGCCTTCTCAGGATTCCTCACGTAGCTCTGCCGAACCTCTTGGCTGGGCGGGCGGTGGTCCCGGAGTTTCTGCAGCAACGCGCCGAACCGAAGGCGATGGCCCAGGCCTTGCTTGAGCTGCTCGCAACCGGCCCCGTGCGGGCGGCGCAGTTGCAGGAATTCCGCTCCCTCGCGGGTATCCTGAGGCAAGGGGCGGATGAGCGCGCTGCGGATGCAGTGCTGACGCTCCTGCCCGCCGTCGGGGGCGGCAAGAGGTAGAATGTCGCGGGCTCGGGCGGGAGGTTTTGGAGACGATGCAGCGGGCTCCCGCATTGGATGACGATATATCGCTCATGGCGGGCGTAGACGAGGCGGGCCGGGGACCCTTGGCTGGCCCCGTGGTCGCCGCTGCGGTCATCCTCGACCCCGTGCGCAACATCCCCGGTCTCAAGGACTCGAAACTGCTCAGCCCAGCCGCCCGCGCGCAGCTCTCGCTGCGCATTCGGGCCGAGGCCCTCGCCTGGGCGGTCGCTTGGGCGGACCACGAGGAAATCGACCGTTTGAACATCCTGGAAGCCTCTCTCCTGGCCATGGCGCGGGCAGTCGCCGCCCTCGCGATCGTGCCGCTGCGGGTACAGGTCGACGGCAACCGTTGCCCGAGGCTTTCTCAGCCCGTCACCGCTGTGGTCAAGGGCGATGCCCTGATCCCCGCCATCAGCGCCGCCTCCATCCTCGCCAAGGTCGAGCGTGACGCTGCCATGGAACGATTCGACCGCCAGTTCCCCGGCTACGGTTTCGCGGTCCACAAGGGTTACCCCACGCCCGAGCATCTGAAGGCCCTGGACGCGCAGGGCGCCTGCCGGGTGCATCGCCGCAGCTTCGCCCCGGTGCGCCGGGTCCTCTCGAAAGGGGAGGCCGCGTGACGCCGCGTTTCGTGCACTTACGCCTGCATAGCGAGTATTCCCTCGCCGACAGCGTCATCCGGGTGCCCGAGCTCCTGGAAGCTGCGGCGGCGCAGGGCATGCCCGCCCTCGGGGTGACGGACCGCGGCAACCTCTTTGCACTGGTGAAGTTCTACAAAGAGGCCCTGAGCCATGGGGTCAAACCCGTCATCGGTGCAGACTTGAAGCTGCGTCACGGAGACAACGGGGAGACCGTGCTCTTGACGCTGCTGTGCTGCAACCGGAAGGGCTATCTCAACCTCTCGGCCCTCATCACCCAGAGCTACCTCGAGGGTCAGAAGCTCGGCCAGCCGCTGCTGGAACGAGCCTGGTTCGAGGGCAAGAGCGACGGGCTCATCGCCCTGTCCGGGGGTCACGAAGGGGACATCGGACACGCCCTGCTCGCGGGGCGCGATGCCGAGGCGCGCGAGCGCCTGGCGGAGTGGCGCCGGCTCTTCCCGGACCGTTTCTACATCGAGTTACAGCGCACCGGCCGCGACCAGGAAGAAGAATACCTGGAGGCGGCGGTGAAGCTCGCGGCGGCGGCGGGCGTGCCCGTGGTCGCCACCAACGACGCGCGCTTCATCCGGCCGGAGGAGTTCGAGGCCCACGAAGCACGGGTCTGCATCCAGGAAGGCCGCGTGCTCAACGATCCGCGGCGGCCCAAGCGTTACAGCGAGCAGCAGTACCTGAAGAACGAGGCCGAGATGGCCGAGCTGTTCGCGGATATCCCGGAGGCGCTGGAGAACTCGGTGGAGATCGCCAAGCGCTGCAACCTTTCTCTCACCCTGGGGCAGAACGTGCTGCCTGCCTTCCCGGTACCGGACGGCCACACGGTGGAGAGTTTTCTGCGACACGAGGCAGAGGCGGGTCTCATCCGCCGGCTGGAGAAGATATTGGCGAAAGCCGCCGCACGGCGCGACGCCCTGCGGGCGGAGTACGCGGCCCGGCTCGCGCTCGAGCTGGACGTCATCGCCGGCATGGGCTTCCCCGGGTACTTCCTTATCGTGGCGGATTTCATCCGCTGGGCGCGGGAGAACGGCGTACCGGTGGGACCGGGCCGCGGATCCGGCGCGGGCTCCCTCGTCGCCTACGCGCTCGGCATCACGGATCTCGATCCCATCGAGCACGAGCTCTTGTTCGAGCGCTTCCTGAACCCCGAACGCGTGTCCATGCCGGATTTCGACGTGGACTTCTGCATGGAGGGCCGCGACCGGGTGATCGACTACGTCTCGGAACGCTACGGCCATGCGCGCGTCTCCCAGATCATCACCTACGGCAGCATGGCGGCGCGGGCGGTGGTGCGCGACGTGGGCCGGGTGCTGGGGCACCCCTATGGCTACGTGGACAGGATCGCGAAGCTCATCCCCATGGAACTGGGCATCACCCTGGACAAGGCGCTGGAGGATGAAGCCGAGCTCGCGAAGCTCTACGAGACGGACGACGAGGTACGCCAGCTCCTGGACCTGGCGAAGCGCCTGGAAGGGCTGGCGCGCAACGCCGGCAAGCACGCCGGCGGCGTGGTCATCTCACCGACGGATCTCACCGATTTCACGCCGTTGTACTGCGAACCGGGCGGCACCCACGCGGTCACCCAGCTGGACAAGGACGACGTGGAGGCCGTGGGTCTCGTCAAGTTCGATTTCCTGGGGCTGCGCACCCTCACCATCATCGATTGGGCCATGCGCACCGTGAACCACGAGCGCGCCGCCCAGGGCGAGCCGCCGCTCGACATCGGCTCAATCCCCATGGACGACACGGCCACCTACGCGCTCCTCAAGCGCTGCGAGACGACGGCGGTGTTCCAGCTGGAATCCCGCGGCATGCGCGACCTCATCCGCCGCCTGCAACCGGACCGTTTCGAGGACATCGTCGCCCTGGTGGCGCTGTTCCGCCCCGGACCGCTGCAGTCGGGCATGGTGGAAGACTTCATGGACCGCAAACACGGCCGTCAGAAGGTGGAATATCCCCACCCGAAGCTCGAGGCGATCCTCAAGCAGACCTACGGCGTGATCCTCTACCAGGAACAGGTGATGCAGATC